>CAZUPX010000203.1:0-4127 GCA_964622155.1 uncultured Planctomycetaceae bacterium
GAATTCTGCGGCGTGTGGCTGTTTCCATCGGCCCGGAACACGGCACCGTCGGCCCGCAGCAAGTGAAGGAAGCCGCCAAGGAGGCGGTGCAGGGCGTAGGCTTCGACATGCTCGTGGTTTGCGGCTTCGCCTTCGACCCGCCCGTCGCCGAGGAGGTAAAGCGCTACGGCAAGCTGATCGTGCTGCCCGCCAAGATGAACCCCGACCTGGCGATGGGCGACGAGCTGCTGAAGAAGACCGGCGCCGGGAACCTGTTCATGGTCTTTGGCGAGCCGGACGTGGAAATCACGAGGATTCATCCGCAGATCACGCAGATTAACGCAGATAAGACAAACAAGAAGAAAGACAATCTGCGTCAATCTGTGAAATCTGTGGATGATTCTTCTTCCCCATCTGCGGAGCAGATCGTCGTGGAGATCAAGGGCCTGGATGTCTACGACCCGACCACCGGGCAGATTCGCAACGCCTCGACCGACGACATCGCCTGCTGGTTCATCGAAAGCGACTACAACGGCGAGAGCTTTTTCGTCCGCCACGCCTATTTCACCGGGGCCGAAGAACCCTACGACAAGCTCAAGCGCGCTCTGCGCGCCGACATCGACGAAGTGGCCTGGTCCAGTCTCTACCGCACGGTGAGCCAACCATTCGACAAGCCCGAATCGGGCAAGATCGCCGTCAAAGTCATCAACCACTACGGCGACGAAGTGCTGAAAGTGTTTGAGGTGGGTTAAGCAGTGACCCCCTCGCCCCACCCTCTTCTGCCGGGAAGGCGGGAAGGAAAAAGGGACGGCTGATTTCTTGACGAACGCGAGGCTGACCGTTGGCGGGCAATAGGTTCGTCGCCACGGGGCGCATGCGAGTCCCGACAGGTCGGGACTCGGGGTACGTGGTGAACCCATCGGGTCCGCGCCTTGTCTTGTGGGGCGATCGTCGACGATAGTGCACCTTGGGGCCTGCTCGCATGACAGCGGCTAAGCACGTGTGTTCCAATTCGTAGCGGAAGCCACTCCGCCGAAGGCGGACCGATGAGATGCCGAAAAGGTCGTCCCGGCGCGCCGGGATTGCGAATTCCGCTACCACGAACACGCGCATGAAGGGCGCTTTCTTGAATTTGAAGACCGCCGCTAACACCGTCCCGTTGTTCCTGGTCGATGCCTTTGCGATTCCCGGCCGGGCGTTTTCGGGCAACCCGGCGGCCGTGTGCCTTTTGGAAAGCTGGCCCGACGACCACTGGCTGGCCGGAGTGGCGGCCGACATGAACCAGTCGGAAACGGCGTTCCTGGTAGCGCGCGACGGACTCTTCGACCTGCGATGGTTCACGCCACAGGTGGAAGTCGATCTGTGCGGCCATGCCACCTTGGCCTCGGCATTCGTGTTGTGGCACACTGGCGTGGCTCAAGAGAACGAGCCGATCCGCTTCTCGACGCGCAGCGGAATTCTGTCGGCAACGCGCCGCGACCGGCTCATCGAGCTGGATTTTCCGATCGAAGCCCCAACCGAGGAGCCAGCGCCAACGGGCTTGGCCGAGGCGCTGGGCGCCACACCGACGTACACCGGCCGGAGCCGTTTTGATTGCATCGTGGAAGTCGAATCCGAACAGACATTGCGGGATTTGGCGCCCGACTTTGGACGATTGGCGAAAGTGGAATGTCGTGGCGTGATCGTGACGGCTCGCAGTTCCGACCCGAAGTTCGATTTCGTCTCCCGCTTCTTCGCACCGGCCTCCGGCATCAACGAGGACCCAGTGACTGGCTCGGCACATTGCACGCTGGCCGACTATTGGCGCCGGCGACTCGGCAAGAGCGAGTTCATCGCTTATCAGGCCTCGCGGCGAGGGGGTGTCATCCAGGTACGCATTCGCGGAGATCGCGTGCTGCTGGCAGGCGAGGCTGTGCTAGTCGCAAGAGGTGAGCTGACGGGTGTCAAGACCGCTTGATCGCGGCCCGATTTTCGGTTTGCACTCCGCTGGTGAACGTCCATCGCGTGTGTGCCACTGGCTCTGCCAGTGCGGTTTCACGGACGGGGCCGGGCACTGGCAAAGCCAGTGGCACCCAATGCCGTTAACCATCGAAAACAGTCATCCGCAGATCACGCAGATTTCACAGATATGGACGGAGGAAATACGGGACCGTCGAGTTCTAGTGTCGATCGTCCGATGTAGAATCTCCGAACGCATCATTCTGCGAAATCTGTGAAATCTGCGGATAGGGACGACTCGAAGCGGTTAACGCCGTAGTGTGACACCCGCACAAGCAGCGCTCACTGACAGTACTTGACGGCGTTCTGGAAGACGCGAAGGCCTTCGCCCGTCGCCGAGCTATCTCCGCGCGTCCAGCGCGGATGCTGCGTCGGGTCGATATGTCGCTCGGGATGCGGCATCAGCCCGCACACGCGTCCGGTTGCGTCGCACACGCCCGCGATGTCCCAGAGCGACCCGTTGGGATTGTCCGGGTACGCCGTGTGAGGCGAGAGCGTGGGACCGGCGTCGGCATCGAGGACACTGCTGGACAAGCCAGCAGTGGCACCCGGTGAAAGCGTCGAGCCAGCAGTGGCACCCGGATGTCCACCAAATCGCAAGACCACCTGGCCGGCGGCTTCCAATTCTTTCAAAACGCGTTGGTTGCGCGGAACAAACTTACCTTCGGCGTGTGCCACCGGCAGGTACAACGTCTCGATACCGGCGAAGAACACCGACTTTGAGCTGCTTACGTGCAGCGGCACCCAGCGATCTTCGAACTTTCCGGATGCGTTCCAACCGAGCGTCGCTTGCGGTCCTCCATCACTCTCGGGCGGAAGCAGGATGCCGGCCTTGAGCAGGATTTGAAATCCGTTGCAGATGCCGAGGATCAGTTTCCCCGCGGATTTGAACGACTCGATGGGCTCGGCCAGATGGTGGCTGAGTTGATTAGCCAGTATTCGCCCAGCGGCGATGTCGTCGCCATAGCTGAATCCGCCGGGCACGCACAAGATCTGATAGTCGGCCAGCACGCGCGGCGATTCCAAGAGCCGGTTAACGTGCAGCCGTTCGGCCACCGCCCCTGCCTTCTCAAATGCAAAGGCGGTCTCGGCGTCGCAATTCGTGCCGGGCGCTCTCAGGATTAGGACACGTGGCTGAGCCATGATGAGGTAGGGACCGGGGGCCAGCGGCTGGGGGTCAGAGACCGCAAGATCAATACGTGTCGTTGTTCCATCGTCAAACAATTCGCAAAGCTCAACTCGCCACACAGACGACTACCAATCGAGCGGCGCTTGCCACGCGACCTTCAAACGGGCCAGGTCCGCCTCGATCAACGCGCGACCGCCAATCGCGATCCGTAGCGTCGGGTCTTCAATCACCGTGCCGACGTGCCCAATGTGAACGCCACGCAGTTGTGCCTCAAACGCCTCGGCCGAACTTTCGGAAACTTCGCAAATGAAACGAGTATTGGACTCAGAAAACAACAGCGCCACGCCGACTGGCTCACTGGCGCCAATCTCGGTGGATGCAGAATCGAGATCAATTGTCGCTCCCAGCCCGCCGGCAAATGCCATCTCGGCAATCGCCACGGCCAGGCCCCCCTCGCTCAAGTCGTGGCATGCGCGCACGAGGCCGCGCGAAATTGCCCCATGCAGCTCTGCGAACGTCGCTCGTGCTGCCACCGTGTCCACGCGGGGTACTCGCCCGCCTTTGAGCCCGTGGACCTGGGCAAAGTGTGAGCCCCCCATTTCGCACTTCGTCAGCCCGACGACATAAATGAGGTTGCCAGGCTCCTTCAGATCCATCGTGACGCAATGCGACACGTCGTCGACCTGCCCCAGTGCACTAATCAGCAACGTCGGCGGGATGCTGATGGATTGCGAATGGCCGGCCGAGTCGACATAACGAAATTCGTTGTTGAGGCTATCCTTGCCGCTGATAAACGGCGTGCCCAGGGCAAAGGCCACGTCATAACAAGCCAACGCGGCACGCACCAGCGAGCCCAGCGTTTGCGGCCGTTCGGTATTGCCCCAGCAGAAGTTATCCAGGATCGCAATCCTCGCCGGGTTTGCGCCCACGGCCACGCAATTGCGAACGGCCTCATCGATGGCGCTGGCGGCCATGTGGTACGTGTCAAAATCGCCGTAGTTGGGATTCATGCCGCAGCCGA
>CAZUPX010000204.1:0-4699 GCA_964622155.1 uncultured Planctomycetaceae bacterium
TGCAACCGTGGGTTTCACGGCCGATCGGACGCTGTTTTGTCAGCAGTTTAATCCTGACGCGGCCAATAACCTTTTCTGCCCTGATGAAAACGAGACAGATGCGACGAGCACGACGATTACGGCCGACCCACAGGGCGCGTATCCGAACCAGTTTTGGTCAGCGCTGATTCGCGGGAATCGGCTTTATCTGGCGAACATTGGGGCCGGTCCTGAGCCGCCGGTGCGGTTTAATGTCAATGTGCAGGCGTTGGTGAACGTGGTGAATACGTCGTCGCGGACGGAGGAAATCGACCGCCGTGTTAATTTGAATGCGCAGGTGAAAGATGAGGTCCAGCCGGAAAATCCGGCGGGGAGTTTGGTGCGTTTGTTCGGCAACGACCTTGTGGCGATCGACGCGAACCATGCCGGGACGAATTACTTGATTGTCAGTCGCGGTGGGAACTATGTTTTCAAAGCCGGGTTGGATAGCGCAGGTCGTCTCAATCTTGGCGCGCCGAATGTCATTCGTTTTCAGACAGGCAATCTGCCGACGGGCGTGGTCATCAGTGCGGAGGGTGGCCGAGCGTATGTAAACAATGAAGTGAACGAATCGGTCACGATCATTGACTTGCATAATGACACGGTCTTGGCACGCGATGTTTCGATTGGAACGCCGCCGGCGCCGGGAACACCGGATCACGAGTTCGTGGTGGGCAAGTTGGCTTTTTTCACGGCTTTGGGTTTGCCGGATAGCGGCATCTTCAACACGGCTGTTCGCAATTTGGTTCCGCTGAACGATCGCAACAAAGCTTCGGACAACGGCTGGAGCGGTTGTGGATCGTGTCATCCGGATGGTTTGGCGGACGGCGTGACGTGGTCGTTTGGGACCGGGCCTCGACAGACGGTGCCGCTGGATGGTTTCTTCGCAAATAACGATCCGGACGATCAGCGTATATCCAATTACAGCGCGGTGATGGGAAGCATCACGGATTTCAATAACAATGCCCGCGGCGTTCAGGGTGGAATCGGGTTTGCGGGCAACCCGCCGAATACGGGCATTTTTGCGCACGGACTCACCCGAGGGGCGAGTGATGCATTGGATGCGATGACGATTTGGGCACAGGGGTTGCGCTCGCCGGTGATGCCGCAATCGAGCGATACTCAAAGCCTGGCATCGGCCAGAACGCTGTTCGATACCCGATGTAGTTCGTGTCACGGTGGCGTGAAGTGGACGAAGAGCCAGGTAATTTATGACAACAATCCAACTTTTGATGCCGACCCGGGTGCGGGCGGCGTGGCGTTCGATCCCGGCGTGATGAACACCGGACCACAGCTCGTATCTTTCACCAGAAATGATTTAACGATTCGGTTCCTGGATGGAGTGGGCACGTTTGATGCAAACGATCCACTGGAGCTGCGCGGCGCCGGTGCCCAGAGCGGTCGGGCGGCGCTGGGCGGCGCTGGGTTTAATGCGCCCTCGTTGCTGGGGATTGGGTATCATGCCCCGTATTTGCACAACGGAGCGGCGCAGACGCTGTCCGAGGTTTTCCTGCTTCATGGATTGGATGAGGGAACCATCGCCTCGGAGTTAAGCACCAGCGATCGCAATGCGCT
The DNA here is from genome assembly GCA_964622155.1 of uncultured Planctomycetaceae bacterium. GTDB lineage: Bacteria > Planctomycetota > Planctomycetia > Pirellulales > PALSA-1355 > CAZUPX01. Next base: position 1,594 of record CAZUPX010000204.1, read on the forward strand.
GGAGCTGTTCCTGAAAACAATTGATGATCGTACGCAGCCGTTCGCGTCGGCAACGGATGATTTCCTAAGCACGACGGGCGGATAGTTCTTGGGTCGCCCTTGTTGGTGAGCGGTTTCCCAAAGAATGGAATGTTCATTGGCCCACGTTCACGAGCGTTTTGCTCGGGGATCGTGGGCCGATGACTTTTCTGGCGAAAACAGCAATTGATGCTTCATGGGTGGTGTCCGCTTAACGAACCACACCGCTGGCGTGGGCCGGGGTGATGGGCAAGGTGCGTTGGCGGGCGAAGCAACGGGGTCGCGGGGCGGGTCCATAGGATGAGGAGGATGGATGCAGCCCTAGGTCGCAGTCGCGGCGGGTTGCGCGGTCTTCCATTGATCCGGCAGCCAGCGGTCGAGTTCGTTGACCGGGGTGTCCTGCAGGTTGGTGAGCAACTGCGTAAGGTAGATCTGCGGGTTGATCCCGTGTCGCCGGCAGGTGCTGGTGAGGCTGCTGAGGATGGCCGCGGTCTCGCCGCCGCGCGGGGTGGCGACGAAGAGCGCGTTCTTGCGGAACAGGGCGATTCGTTTCATTTCCTGCTCGGCCAGATTGTTGTGGATGGGAACGGCGGGATCGCTGGTGAACAGGGTCAGTTCTTGCCACTGGTTCAAAGCGTAGCCGATGGCTTGGGCCAGCGGATGCTTGGGCAGGAGCTGCGCTCGCTGCTCCCGCAGCAATGTGTACAACGTTTCGAGCAGCGGTTTCGACTCCGCCTCCCGCAGGCGCAGACGCTCGTTGGGCGCCAGATCCTTGGCACGCGTCTCCACGTTGAACAAGCTCTTGATCCGGCGCAGGATCGTTCGGGCCAGGTCCGGCGCGGTCGGCTCCGCCTCGACGAACTTCCGCCGCGCATGCGACCAGCACCCCGCCCGAGGCAAGTCGCGATCCAGAACGATTCCGTCGTATCCGCCGTACGCATCCGCCAGCAGAACTTGGTTAAACGCCTTCAGGAATCGCGTCGGCCCGTCGCGTGACCGGCTCGGGGTAAAGTCAAAGATATTGTACGGCTGGGATTCGTCCCCGAGGTAGATCCACATCCGGGCCTGCTTGGCCCGTTTCGGTTGCAGCAAGGGCATCACCGTATCGTCGGTGGCCAGGACGTGCGACTGCCGGACCCGCTGGGTCATGCGGTCGTAGATCGGCCGCACGAGACGCGCGACGTCCGCCATCCACAGACACATCGTCGAGCGGTCCAGTTCGAAACCCTGACGCGCGAAGATGTTCTGCAGCCGGTGCAGGGGACAGAAGTCCGCGTACTTGGCGGTGGCGATGTACGCCAAGAGTCCCGGACCGGGAAGCCCTTTGTCGATGGGCGAAGCGTCTCTCTTCTCGGCCAGTTCGATGTGCGGACTATGCCCGTCGTGGTCGCAGGCGCGACAGGCGTACTTGTACTGGATGTGCTTAATGCGCAGGAACGAGGCCGGGATGTGCTCGATGGTGTAGGTGATCTCCGTGCCGATCTTCTCCCGTTCACGCCGACAAGTCGGACAGAGGCAGAGCTCGCCGCTGAGTTCGTAGGTCTTCTCCATCAGCGGCAGGTGATCCAGCGTGCCGATGTCGCGCCGACCGCGGGTGCGCAGACGACGGGATACGGGGCCCTCGGTCTTGGCGGCCTCGTCCGTGGCGGAAGAGAGATCCTCCGGCGCTAGGGGCAAGGCCTCCAGTTGCCGGCCGAACTCCAGCACCAGCTGTGCCGTGTCGGTCACGCGGTCGGCCCGCGGACCGTAGACCTGCTTGAGCGCCTTGGCCAGCCGCACTTCCAGTCGCAGCTTGTCGAGGTAGTACGCATCCCGCTGGGCGGTGAGCGTGGCGATTGTGGTTTGGTGCTGCGCAATCGTCGATTCACGCTCAGCGAGTTGTTGTTCGCGCGCCGCGAGTTGTTCATCGCGCGCAACGAGAAGCGCACGGAGTTGAGCGAGTTCATCCGGCGGCGAGATGCGTTTCAGCGCGTCATCCATGACTCCCATAGATGACACGCACTGACACTCTTGGTTGCAGGAAAACGGATTTTTTCAGGAACTTTTTTCCTCGCGCCGGTACCGCTTCCCGCGCTTGACGCTCGCCAGGTCGATCCCGTCCAGGATCATGGCCAGCTCGCTGGCGCGAAGTTCCATCGAGGATTGCGTGGCCTCGACCTTGGGCAGCTTGAACGTGCCGCACTCGAGCCGCTTGTACCAAAGAACATAACCATCCTTGTCCCAGTACAACAGCTTCAATCGATCCCCGCCGCGGGAGCGAAAAGCAAAGAGGTGCCCGGACTGCGGATCCTGCCGCGTCACGGTCTGCGCCTGTTCGGCCAGGCGATCGAACCCGCGCCGCATGTCCGTGGGGCCGGTGCACAACCAGATCCGCGTGGCCGAAGCCCGATCCATTTCCGTCAGCGAGGGGAGCCGGATCATCGGTTCGCCCCCAGACCGCCGCCAGGGGAGGTGCACGACTCCAGCGTTGCCAGCAGATCCCGCAGCGTGGACTGATCGAACCCCGGTCGGATGACCACGCAACGGCCGCAGGGCAGACGCAACTCGATGGCCCGTGTCTCGCTGACCGTCTCGGGCGGGAGTTTGACTTCGACGAAACCCACCGCGCTCTGCAAGCGCCGTCGCCAAGCGTAGAACGACGCCTGCGACACCCGTGCTTGCCGGCAGAACGCCGCCACAGACTGACCACTGGCACGATGGTTCCGGAAAATCCGTCGCCACCGCCTCTCGAAAACCGTCGTGTTCGTCATGCCGCCATGATGCTACGCCATCGTCGCGGCGCATAGATGGGGTTCGTTAAGCGGACACTTCCGTCCGCGGCTCGCCAATAGCTTTACGCTACGCGTAGCTGTGCAATCCGCTGATGACGAAGTTCACCACGATCCAGTTGAACATCATCACCTCGAAGCCGATGACGGCCAGCACCGCGGTCCAAAAGGCCTTGTCGCGCACTTTGAGCCGCACGTGGATGAGCACGAGGAAGATCAAAAACGTGTTCAGGGCAAAGACCTCCTTCGGGTCCCACCCCCACGGGCGGCCCCAGGAGTGATCGGCCCAGATCGCACCCATGATGATCCCCGTCCAGAGC
>CAZUPX010000205.1:0-7883 GCA_964622155.1 uncultured Planctomycetaceae bacterium
CGTGGTTCCGGCTCGGTCCCGGAGCAAGCATTCTCCTGTCGCTCGCGCTCCTGAACGCCGATCCAAGAAACAGCCCTAGAAGCCGCGCGAAGTCAAACCACCTGCCGAGACGGCTCCTCGAAAGTATCCGCCGCCCAACACGCGCGGACAGCTCTCGCCCGACCTGGAGTTGGAATACCTGGCCGCGGTCGGTGGCGAATCGCTTGACGACATCCTGGCCGGAACCGCTACTGAAGCCGCGGCTGACTTGGAGCCTGAATCGCGCCACAAGGCCAAGGTCGTCGCGGTGCATCGCGATAACGTCTTTGTCGAGATCGGCCTGCAGCAAGGCATCTTGCCGTTGCGAAATCTCGCCGAGCCGCCGGAGCCGGGCATGGTGCTCGACGTGGTTGTCAGCCGCTTCAACGCGGCCGAAGGGCTGTATGAGTTGGTGTTGCCCGGCGCGGCCGTGAGCGTGGCCGATTGGTCGGAGGTGGCCGAAGGCATGCTGGTCGAAGCGCGCGTGACCGGCCACAACAAGGGCGGGCTGGAGTGCGAGGTCAATCGTCTGCGCGGCTTTATCCCGGCCAGCCAGGTGTCGATGTATCGCGTGGAAGACTTGGCGCAGTTTGTCGGCCAGGCATTCACTTGCGTGATCACCGAAGCCAATCCCGACAAGCGAAACCTGGTGCTCAGCCGCCGCGCCGTCCTGGAGCGCGAAAAGGCCGAGGCCAAGGAAGAGCTGATGGCCAGTCTGGAAGTCGGCCAGGTGCACGAGGGGCTGGTGCGCAGCCTGCAAGATTTCGGCGCGTTTGTCGATCTGGGCGGCGTCGATGGCTTGATCCACATCAGCCAACTTAGTTGGGACCGCATCAAACACCCCAGCGAAGTACTGGAAGTCGGACAAAAGGTGAAGGTCAAGATTCAGAAGATCGACCCGCAGACTGGCAAGTTAAGCCTGGCGTTTCGCGATCTGTCGGAGAGCCCCTGGTCCACGGCGGCTCGCGATTTCCCGGCGCGTAGTATGGTTAAAGGCACGGTGACGCGGCTGATGGAGTTTGGCGCGTTCGTGCGGCTGGGGCCTGGCGTCGAGGGGTTGATTCACATTTCCGAGCTCTCGCACAAGCGCGTGTTTCGCGTCTCCGACGTCGTGAGCGAAGGGCAACAAGCGGACGTGCTGGTGTTGTCGGTGGATTCCGAGGCGCAGCGAATCAGCCTGTCGCTCAAGGCGCTGGAGGCGAAGGCGGAGCCGGTCGAGGAACAAAAGGGGCAAGAAGAGTCTGTCGAAGACGAAACGCCGCCCGCGAAAGTGACCAAAAAGCGCACCACTCCGCTGCGAGGAGGAATTGGTGGCCCGGCGACCGGCGAAAAGTTTGGACTGCAGTGGTGACGCGCGATAGGCTATGGCGAGTTATCTGACCTCAAGCACACAATTTGAAAGGAGCTCGCCATGGCCGCGGTCAAACCCATTCCCACGGGCTTTCATTCCGTCACACCGTACCTCCGCGTCAAGGGCGCTGCGCAGGCACTGGAGTTCTATCGAAAGGCGCTGGGCGCCGAAGAGCGCTTTCGGATGCCCATGCCCGATGGCAAGATCGGGCATGCCGAAATCGTCGTTGGCGACTCGATCATCATGCTGGCCGATGAGTTTCCGGAGATGAACGTCAAGGGTCCGCAGACGCTGGGCGGCACGTCGGTGTCACTGATGGTGTACGTCGCCGACTCGGACGTGGCCTTCAAACGGGCCGTCGATGCCGGCGCCAAGGTGCTGCGGCCGGTTGTCGATCAATTCTACGGTGACCGCTCCGGCACGGTCCTTGATCCGTTCGGTCACGAGTGGACCCTGTCGACGCACAAGGAAGACGTCCCGGCTGCAGAGATGGATAAGCGCGCCAAAGAAGCGTTTGCCAAGATGGGTTGAAGGCGGTCGTTTTCGAGCCCAGAGGAAAACGTTGCCACCGAGGGCACAGAGGTGTACGACGGCTCGAATTAAGTCGTTGCCGAATTCGACCTTGCTTAGAGCCTCCTCGGTGTTCTCGGTGGCAAAGACTCCTCGTCCGACTTCCTGGTCGATGCCCCATCACCATCGTCATGACTCACCGGATGTCGTCGGCGCTGGAGCCGCGGATTTGGCAATTGGGTAGCATCCGACGGAGCTCATCGACTGCCGCCGTGGCCTCGGCATTTTGACAGGATAGCTCGAGCCGCGTGAGACGCTTGAGTTTTTCAAGTTTCATGATGCCAATGCCTGTCACAAGCGGGCCTGCGGCAAAGCTCAATTCTTCGAGGCTCGTCAACTCCGCGAGATAGCGAAGTCCTTCGTCGCTAACGTTCGTCGCGTCGGACAATACGAGCTTTTTCAGGCTAGCCAGCGTGCTCAAATGGCTGAGTCCTTCATCGGTCACGTCGACGCTGCGCCACAAAAGCAACTGCCGTAACTCGCGAAAGCGGCTGACCAGCCGCAACTCGGCATCGGTCGGATAGGACATCTCGATGGCGGCGACGCTCGCAAAGTAGTCGACACCGAGCCAGCGCCGCACTCGCTCGAATCGATCCGGCGCAAGGCTCCTCAAGCCCCGCCCGTTTTCGGCCGCCTGATCGTCATAGAGAAGTCTCACGCCGGGATTCGACGCGCGAAGCGCGGCGACTGCGTCGCGCTGCTGGCGCGCCCGTGCGACCCATCCGAACACGACCGCCATCACCGCGACGGAAATCAACAGGGTGCGCAGCCCAAAGCGCAGGCGGCGGCGAGGTGGACTGGTTATTGCTGGCGTGGATCCCATTACTCCCATCATAGGCAATGCATGCGAGGCAGACCGAAGGCCTCGACAGCGGCGCCGAATTGACCGCTTTTCCGATTGATCTTGACCGTAAAATAGAGGTGTGGTCCGATTGCGCGCCCTCACGAGCGGAAAACTTGTTATTTTCGGCGAATTTCGGCCGTTTTCCACTCGTCCAATTCTGTGACGCCACGGCGTGGCACGGCAACCAAACTAGCAGAGGTCGCAGGATGTGGCCCGACGCGTGCCATGCTTGTTTCGGGAGATTATTGATTCCTAGCAAGAGTGGACCGGCGGTTAGAAAGGAAGAGCCCTGTCGTACAGGGTTGCAGTCGCTTGCCGCGGGTCGATTCGTCATCTAGGGCTCGATAAGTTGCAAATTACCGAACGTACCGACGAGCAATTGGCCGCCGAGGCTGCCCGCGAGGGCTCCGATGGTCCGGCGTTTGTGGCGCTGGTGGAACGATTTCGCCAGCGCGTGTGGCGCATCTGCTTTCGCTTGTTGGGCAACGAGCAAGACGCCAACGACGCCGCCCAGGAAGTCTTCGTACGGCTGTTTCTCAATCGGGCCAAATTCGCCGGTCGCTCCAAGTATGCCACCTGGGTCCACGCCATCGCCGTGCGCACGTGTTTGACGATTCGACGCGGACGTGGACGCAGACAACGACACGAAGACACAACGAGCGAAGAGCAATGGGAACAGCATCAACCAAGTCGCGAGCGGACGACGCCCGGCTTGTCGCTGGACCTGATGCACATGCTCGAGATTTTGGACGAGGAGGATCGGGCGATGCTGATCCTCAAATATGCCGAGAGCTACGACTACGAGGAGTTGGCCGCGATTTTCGATCTGTCGATCAGTGCCTGCAAGATGCGGCTCTCTCGTGCTCGCGAAAAGCTGCAACAAAAGTTTCCCGATCTTATAACCTAGTGACAATCGCGACTGACGTTTTCCGACCCGGCCACAGCACGAGTGCAACGGAAATTTTCCCGTCTAAAAACCTAGCAACACGGACGCGCCCCCATGGTCCCCAATCTCCTGGAACAACTGGCCGACTTGGAAGTGCCACCGCCTCCGGCGCACTTCGACACGCAACTGCACGATCGCGTGAATCGCTCGCTTTTGCGGGCGCAACTGGTCGACTTGGCGATACGCGGGTTTCCCTGGGCCCTGGCCCACTTCGGCCGGGCCGTGATCGGACTGATCGCGTTTACCTTGACCGGACGTTACGAACCCAACTCAAAAACCAAGCGTCGCCAAAACTAAACGGCGCTTTTAGATACGGATCGATTTAACGGGCAAACAACCATGTTTCCGCGACCGGTTGGTGCCGGACGCAAAGGAACATTTTCCCACTTCCCGCGAGGAACAGTTTATGTACCTGTTAGCTCAAGCTGCTGAAACGACCGGTTCGATGTCTGAACGAGCCACTGAAACGGTCACGACGACCTTCGATCATTCGAAGAACGCCGTCGTGGAAAGCTTTACCAAGGCCTACGACCAGCTCATCGGCGTGCTGCCGGCGATCGTGGCCATGCTGGTGGTTGTCGTCGTAGGCTACGTCGTGGCGCGATTCGTCGCCAGGGCGGTTACCACGTTGGCCGAGAAATTGGGCCTGCAAACCGCCGCCGACCAGAGCGGTTTGGCGGACTCGATGCACCACATGGGCCTGCAGCGCAACGTGCCGGCGATCATCGGCACGATCGTATTCTGGCTGTTGATGTGCGTGTTCTTGATGGCCGGATTCAACATCCTCGGCCTGCAAGCGGTCACCGATGCCATGCAGGAAATCGTGCGCTTCATCCCGAACCTGCTGGTTGCCACGTTGTTGATCGTCGTCGGTTTGCTGGTCGCCACGTTCCTGCGGGGCGTGGTCGCCACCAGCGCCGATCGCGTCGGTATTTCTTATGCCGAATACCTGGCCAATGGCTGCTACTATGTGTTCGCCCTGCTGACCTTCATCGCGGCCTTCAATCGGTTGGGCGTCCAGTTTGCTCTACTCGAGCAACTGATCGTGATCGCCGCTTGGGCCATCGCTGGCGGGTTCGGCCTGGCCTTCGGCCTGGGCGGCCGCGACGTAATGGCTGGCATTCTGGCCGGCTACTACATCCGTCAACGCCTGCACTCGGGCGACCACGTGACGGTCGGCGCCTTGGAAGGCACGGTTCGTGAAGTCGGCCCCGTGGCCACGATCATCGAAACCGACGAAGACGGACTCTTGAATCGCCGCAGCATCCCCAACACCAAGATGCTCAACGAAGCCGTCCGCTAACGAACCACGACGCAAGTCGTAGAGACGAGTGGTAGAAACGCTGCCCGGAGGGGACTTTCGACAAGAGAGACCTCTCCGGGCTTTTTTTGCGCGCAGGAGCAATGCGGCCAGAGGGGTGCGAGCGGCGCCAAGCTACCGCACGATCGATAGCAGCGTGTTTGTGCTTTTCCGTCGGCCGTTGATGGACGACGTCGGCGTGGAGTCGGAATCACTCTCAATAATCTGCGGACCGGCAACACTCTGGTTCCAGGACTGCAACTCGGTTCTCAAGCCCGACAACCTGGCTCGATACTCGTTGCCCAACGCCCACGAAGCGTCCTTGGGATTGGCCAAGCTGAAGGTGGCGGCACACTCGGTCAAGGCCATCCCATCGACATCGATCGACAGGCTCACTTCGCTGGCTTGCGAATAGGCCTGCAAATCGGAGAGCCCCCTGATCATCGAACGCGGCAACCGGCAGGAACTGTCGTCGGTCGCGGTCGTGCCAGCAACTAAACCCGTTAGCGCATACAAGTGCCGGAACGAGGTCGAGTCGAGGGAGTGAATCTGGGCGAGAGCGAATGAGGAAGACAGGAAGTTGATCGTGGCGAGCGCAAATGCAACCGAGAGACAGAATCTTGGAGTTGTCCGAATCATGAGCACACTTGAAGCCATCAAATCCGAAACTTGGAAATAATCAGACGCATACGACGAATCAGCGGCCCGCAACGAAGCAATCAGGAGCGACGAAACGGGAATGCTGCAGCAAGTAGACCTACCGCGATGTGAAGTCCTGAACTGATACGCCTGAGGCGTGAAAGCAGAACCCTAGCAGGTCATTAGCGTGTCTCGCTGGATGATCTCAAGACCGGCCGATGCTGGTACTCTAACACGTCGCCTATTGTACTTCCCCTCGAACCGTCGTCAACAAATTTCCTAGAAAAACACGATTCACGTCAGGGAACAGCCGACTTGATCGCCGCGACACAAGCCGGACGGCATCAAACCTGAAGTTCCGCCGAGGTTTAGGTGCGATTCGACTGTATCCAGCCTGGCCGGCCTCGCCGCTTTTCCCGCAACCATTTTGGGCCTAATCTGATGGCATGAGTACCCCGGCCGGTCAACGAGCTCGCCAACGCCGAGTTGTCGCATTTGCGTCCATTGACGAGGTGTTGGCCGACATCGAGGCGATCATCGAGGCTCAGCGGTCGGGCCGGCTTCGCGCCACGGGTGGTTGGACCCCGGCACAAATCTGCGAACACCTGGCCAAAATGATTGAGTTCTCGTACGACGGCTTTCCGTTTCGCGCAAGTTGGCCCTTGCGAATAGCTTCGCACCTCGCCAAATGGGTTGCCTGGAAGCGGTTCGTCGACTGGTCGCTGCAGCCGGGGTACAAGCTGCCTGCCCGCTTCCAGGCGCTTTCGCCCGATCCACATGCCGAGTTCGCCACTGCGGTCGCCCGATTACGCCAGGCGCTGGAGCGTATCCGGCGCGGTGAGCCGATGCTCCAACCCAGTCCGTTCGAGGGCCGGATCACCCACGAGCAGTGGGTGTACGCCCATCTGCGACACGCCGAGTTGCATTTGAACTTTTTGGATTTTGCGGACGCGTGATGAAGCAGGCTTGCGAGCACTACTTTCCTTCGAGTTGCCGGAGTCGCTCTCGCGTCACGACTTCCGCGTGAAGGTCGCCGTAGATTACCTGATAGCGGCCGTCTTCGAGTTGCCAGCGCACAAGCACCTTGCCAGCGTCCTCGGGTCCGACCGTCTTGCCGTGATAGGCCGCGTCGGGATTGTCGCGAAGTATGCAGGCCAGTCGTGTGAACCCTGACGATGCCTTGATAAAAAGCGCGTATGTCTTCGACGACACCTCCTCACGGGTCGGCGGCATATGGATACCAGTCAAGTTCAACAACTCGTCGCGCACCACATCGCCATAGATAATCTTGCCTTGCGGATAACGGCCGTCGCTCCATTGCGAGTAGATTGTTAAACCTTCAACGATGCTGCGCAATTGCTCTCCGGCCGGCTCTGGCTTGGGGGTCGCGTCAGCATAGCCCTCGGGCGGCGCGGTATCGAACAGGTCGTCATCCAAGTCAATATTCCATTGGAAGTCGCGCATCGTAACGGTGCCGGGAATGGCCGCCTTGACCTCGTAGCGCACCAGCAACGGCATCTCCGTTACCGCGTCCATCCAAACCTCGACCGGGCCGGGATAGCCGTCGGGATCGATTTTCAGGGCATCGATGCGGAACCCTTTGGCGTCCTTGCCGCTAATCTTCTTGGTCCCCAATTCTCGATCGGAGTGACCGGAAAACTTGCTCAGTTCGTCGAGTACCATGAGCGCCGAGATGTGGCCGCGCCGGGCCGGCACGCGCCGAAACGTTTTCGCCTTGTGGTCGATGTCGATGCCCGGTTTTCCGTTCGGAAAGATTTCCGTATCCTGCTTGCCTTGCCAGGTTTCGTCGCCGATAAACTCCATCCGATACGATCCCGGGTCCAGCCAGCTCCACTTACCGGTCGACGTGGACGTGACTGGAGGCTTCCCAGGCTGACGGAAAAACTGCATAGCGCAGTCCATAGTCATGGTGTAAGACTTCGCCCTGCGGATGCCTTCGGCCATGCGCTCCATTGCCGAAGCACGTTTCGTGGTATTCCCACTCCAAACGAGCGCCACGAGAATCATCGCCGCCAGAGCCAAGACGCCGATCGCCGTTCGCTCGCGCATCGAAAGCCCTCCGATCCGTTGAGTCAGCCGATTTACGATCGTCAGCCCTCGCATGTCCTCACCGGCCGATAACTGTTCGATCAGTTGTGCGCGGAAATGGGCGTGCCGTTGATCGAACGCAACGTGCACTTCCGCCAGCCGCGCG
>CAZUPX010000206.1:0-1885 GCA_964622155.1 uncultured Planctomycetaceae bacterium
GGCCAGGTCCGTCCCTCGTCGTAGCTCAGCTTGATCGAAAGATTCTTGCGGTCGCGCTTGCCGCCCGCCTTCACTTTGCCATCGGCGCCTTCGAGATTGTCGGGGTTGGCAAACAGGATTCGGTTCTTGTCGTGGCGCGACGTGACGCTCAGCCGCACGAGGCTGGCCATGCAGATCGGCTCCAGGAGGGCCTCGTCAAATCGCGGCGTGCTCCAGTCGGTCGCGCCGTTGGGACCGATGACTACAATTCGTCGATTTGCCTTGGTCTCGCTGCGCACGTTAAGCATCACCCGTCCGTCGGCCAGCTCGATGGCCACCGTTTCATTGGGAAATATCCAATCGTCGGTGTCGCGCACGGCGATTTGACCGCGCTGCCAGGTCGCGCCGCCGTCGTCGCTGTAAATGACTGAAGTCACGCTCGGCCGGTGGGCGTGGCCGCCCGTGCCGGTGGAAAGCCAGATCGGAACCAACAACCGGCCCGTGCCAAGCTGAATGCCGTGCCCGGGCCCAGTAGCCAGCACCTTCCAGTCGTAGTCGCTTCGCGCATTTTCGAAAGCGCTGGTGATCTCAACGGGCTCGCTCCACGTCACGCCATCGTCAACGCTGCGAATATAAAACGCACGCGCGTATTCGAGGCAGAACAGGAAGTGCACCGTGCCGTCGCGATCGACGATGGCGGCGGGATTGTTGTAGGTCACGTCGCTCGGGTCGCCAAGCCTCTTGGCCAAAGCCACCGGGTTCTTTGATTTCGGCCCAGGCACGTCGGCGATCTTGCGGCGCTCGTCCCACGTTTTGCCGCCGTCAGTCGAGCGACTCAGCATGATGTCGATCGTGCCCCAGTCCCCTCCCGCCGTGCGGCGCGCTTCGCACCAGGTGAGCACCGTGCCGCGAGTCGTGACCGCGATGCACGGAATGCGATACAACGCGTAGCCGTCCTTTCCGGCTTCGTAGATGTCGATCTTCTCAAGCAGGGGCTCGGCGGCCAGCGTGGTGACTGAATCGAATTGGCAACTTGCCGCTGCAACCGCCATCAGGAGCGGCGTGAGCAATCGAATCGCTATCGCCATGCGGTCACTTTCCTGCGCGCGGCTCGTTCCAATCATTGGCCGTCCAAACGACGGCCGTGCCGTCGAGGCCGGCGGTCAACACCGAGCGGCCATCGGGCGAGAAGGCCACCGTTGTGACGTCCTGGTCGTGATGCTTGAGCGTCAAGACCTCGATTCCCTCCGGCGGACCCGAGGCATCTTGATCGTCCTCAGCCCCCGAGTCCTGCACCGCCGTGTCCCAAACCTTGACCGATCGGTCACTGCTGCCGGTCAACGCGCGGCGGCCGTCGGGCGAAAAGGCCACGGAGTTGATCGCCGCGGTATGACCCGAATAGCGCAGCAGCGGCCGCTGGTCGCGGGCATCGAAAACGAGCGATTTACCGTCCGTGCATCCAGCAATGATTCGCGCCGCGTCGGCCGACCAGGCCACGCACAGCGCCGGCGCTTCCAGCTTGATCGTGCCCTGTGGCCGACCGCCGGCCGTTTCCCAAATTCGCAGCGTGCGATCGTCGCCGGCGGTCAATACGTTCTTCCCGTCGGGCGAGAACGTGGCGAATCGGATGGGTCTGCTATTAGCCCCATCGTCATGTTTCAAAACGTGCAGCATCCGCCGTCCGGCGACCTCCCAGATGCGCGCGGTCCCGTCGCTACTGGCGGTCACGATGAGCCGCGAATCCGCCGAGAACCCGGCGCTGGTGATGGCCTTGGTATGTGCGGCCGGCAACTGAAACTCGGCTCGACCCGTTTTGGCGTTCCAAATCTTGGCTCGATGGTCAGAGCTGCCGGTGACGATCCACTTGCCGTCGGCGGAAAACCCGGCCGAAGTGACGCCACTGTGC
>CAZUPX010000207.1:0-5825 GCA_964622155.1 uncultured Planctomycetaceae bacterium
GTTGGTGACGTTCCACTTGGTCGAGCCCTTGTAGAACAGATGCGTGGCGGTGACCGAGGGAGTGAACTGCGGGTGCGTGTTGAAGAATTCAGCGACCGCGCGATCGAACGCCGTGCGATCGGTTGTGATCGTCACGCCTTCAGGTGCGGGCCACGGATAGGCACCCTCGCCGAGCCAGACCACGGTCACGTTCTCATACACGCCCGGCGCAAAATTCATGGCTGAGTTGCTACTGCTAGAGTGGCGATTGATGAGAAACACGCTATCGCGCACGTCAACGGTCCCTGAGTTGCTTGCCCATTTGAACACTGCACCGTTCCCCAATCCGTCCGGGTACGGGTACCCGCCGAGCGTGTTGATGTCGCTCGGATCGTGGTCGCCCATGTCCGGTTGCAACATTAGCTCAACGACGGTGTTGCGAACTTGAACCACGGCGGCTGGATCGGTTGCGGTGCCGCGTGCCGATAGGAACGTGTGGCCCCGCATGTAGCTGTTGGCGATGATTCCAGAATGAATGTCAGCATTCTCCACCATGTCGTCATGGACTTTGTTCAGGAACACATCGTGGATATTGAACCGCGCACCGACGGAGCCACGCGGGCGGATACCGTCCTCGACGTTCTGAATGAAGCTGTTCTTGATTTCGTAGGCAATCGTGCCTTCGACGCGCAAGCCAGCGCCGTCCGAGTAGTTCTTCCAGACGTGCCACGGTGCGCGGTCATCCATCATGCCGTAGATTGTGCCGCCGTCGATGACCACGTTGGAACTTGTGCCCTTAATTGAGACTGGGTATGTCTCAGCCTTGGAACTTTCCCATTCCGGGTATGTATAGCGCGCGGGCCAAGTCGCGGGCGACGGCTCGCCCAGCGGAAAATGCGTGTCTTCCAGCGCCAGAAACGTCCCGCCCTGCAAATTGATGACGGCCTCGTCTCCCGGATTCGAGATTTTGATCTGCTCGTGGTGCAACCCAGTAATGTCAATCGACAAAAGGTTTCGCGATTCCAGTGCCTCGATACGCAACTGCCTGCGCATATTCCCTTCCTTTGTTTGTCAATGGATGCCCTGCGGCGCGCAGAGGCAGTGCTCTACGTCTTAAACTAGGGTAAATGCGATGACTCTAACGGCGATCTGTTCCTATGCTCGTGGGGCGAATGGGGCGAGAGCAAGGCAGCCCATTGTCTATTGCTAGCCGCGCAAAGGTCTGTTCGATGCTCTGACGATCTCCGCTGGGTCCGAACTACTTCGCTAGGGCGTCAACGACGCGAGGTGTGGTAGTTGAACTTCGCGAGCGCGGCGACGCTCGCGCCGAAATAGGAATACAAGCGAAGCCAAGCCGGTGAGCAGATCGAGCACCGATGCAATGACGCAGGCGATGGCGACGCCGTTGAGTCCAAAGCTCGGTACGAGCAAGGCACAAGCGCCTGATAAAACAAGCATGGTGAAGAGTACCTGCGGGATTTGGCTCTTCAGATATCGCGCAGCAATCATGGATTGTCGCAGCGAGAGCGAACCCAGTCCAAACGAAACCTCGATTGAGAGCAGGACTAACGTCGTCTTATAAGCGGCATATTCCGGACGATACAATAGAGCCAAGATAGGACCGCCAAATGCGATCGCAATTACCACGGCAACCGCACCCAGCATCGCGCACATGAGGAGCATTTTGGCGGTTAAGCGCACAAAAGCTTCGGGATGAGTGTGATAGTACTGGGCCAGGCGCGGGCTGGCGGCCTGATTGAAGCTGCGAAAGACGACTCTCGACATTTTATTGACCGCTGCAACACCGGCATAATAGCCCATACTGGTCGGTCCCAACATGGCGCGAACGAAATAGGAGGGCAAATCGAGATTCAAGTCACGGATGGCCCCTGTAAAACCAACCGATAGACACAGGCCGGAAAGGCGCCGGATCTTCGTCCAACCAGGCCAACGGCACAGGCGGGCTCCACTGCCATCCGCCTGGCAGAGACGGGACGCGATCGGGGCGTCGCCCAGGGCAAGAGTCAGCAGCCACCATCCGGCCAACGCTCCACCCGCTATCGCCGTGGAACGGGTGAGCCAGAAGGCCAAAGCCACCGCACCGACGCCTCCGGCGCCTTTGAGGACCATCAATTGCGCAATACGGCGCTGGCGCTCGTGCCGATCCAATAGCCCAAAGAACACGGTACTAGTCGATTCCACTAGTTTGGCGCAGCCCAACGTCAGAATCGTCCAAGCTACTTCGGCCCCGAACGGTCCCACGATCGCAACGAGGGCCAGCAGCAGCATACAAACTGGAATCGTAAGTAGCTGGACAGCCAGATAGTCTTGAAAGCTAAGTCCGCCGCCCCTCTCGGTTGCCAACAAAGGCCGCATTCCCAAGCGGCCTAGGGCGGTCACCGGCGCAGCAACGGCCAAAGCTAGCGCATAGTCGCCGACAATCTCGGCGCTACCGAGTTTGGCCAACACGGCCAGAGTAGCGGCTTGGGAGCCGGCATAGCAGACTGTGCCAAAAAGCACCCAGCCCGCTGCATGGTGGAGCGGACGGCGGAGCGGGTAGTAAATCCTGGCAGTTACAGGCTCTTGATTGTTCTCTTCAATGGTTGCCATCGGCACCTGCGCCATCAACAAGCGCTAACGGGTGCAGGCCTCCATAAGATTCGGATCGCGCGGCCGACGTGCACTGGTGGATGTAGGCCAACTCTGCTTCCATGCCGCCTTGGAAGAATACATAGTGCTGAATTGCCAGAAACACAACCAGATCCCCGGCGGCTAATATCAAAAAAATAGTAATCCACGACGGCTGCCAGCAAACGAGAACAATCGCAGGAGCCAATAACAGAAGTTGCGAACTGAAAACCTTCAATATCTTCCACCACGATTCTCGCTGCTCGCGTCTCAGCCGTCCCGGCGGCGAAGCGATTGTCCATCCCTCGCGGCCGCAGAGCACTTTTTGGGCGTAAATTCGGTAAGGGTAATATTGAGCGTCCTGGGCATAGTTGGCTAGAAATCCCGCGATAAAGCCGGCCACTAAACCCATGGTTTGTCCGTCGATCAAGTACGCGTGGGCGCCTAATGCGGCGTAAAACGTGAGCAGTGTCAGCCGATGGTATGCGTAATCTAGGATCATCGCCTTGGGGCTTGCGCGGCCCTGAAGTCGCGCCAAATCACCGTCCACTTTGTCGAGCAGGAAAGCGGTATAGACCAGCGCCAGGCCGAGGAGGTTCCACGCCAAATTGGGTGGCACCAGCGCCAAGTTGCCGAGCAGTCCGACCAGCACCATGGAGGCGGTAATCGTGTTGGGTGAAAGCCCTAAACGGTACGAAACCAAAGTGATCGGCATCGAGAGCCGCCGATGCACATGGTACCACCAGCGCATACGAGCCTTCTCGCGGTGACAAATCCGCTGGATGTCCAACAACGTATAGGCTTGTAGGTTCGTCGACATGGATTTCACGTCGGGGTGCCGGCCGAAGTCAGCAGCGAATCGTAAATGCCCAGAAGGCGCTCGACAACGTCAACTTCGTCGAAATTCTTCCGGACGCAATGCGCCGCGGCCGAGCCTAGTTGCTGGCGCAGGGCGGTATCGTCGAGCAATTCTTGGAGAGCCTGCGCCAGCGCCTCGTCATCATCAAGAGGAACCACCAAACCGGTCTTACCGTGCACCACGGTTTCACGATTGCCTTTGACATCCGTGGTGACGACCGGCAGGCCAGCCGCCATCGGCTCCAACAGCCCGCGTGGAATACCTTCCTTGATGGAAGTCAGCGCGGCGATGGTGGCCTGGCGAATCAAGGGTACGACGTCCAGGTGATAACCAAAGAAGCGGGTGCGATCGGCCAAATTCAATTCGGCCGCAATTTGCCGATGTTTTTCCAACAGATGGCCCGCGCCGACGAACCACAATTGGAAACGGGTGCCGCGGTCGGCCAACAGCTTGCCGGCGCGAAGCAACATGGATTGGTTCTTCGGGGGTTCGAAACGGGCGATCATCAGGATGACCGGCGGGTCGGCTTTCCGCTCCGGCGAAGGCGACGCGAACGGCCGCAGATCAATGCCATTGCCGATCTTTAAATTGCCGCGCCGCGCGTGGATACCCCATCGCCGGCTGTCATCGAGATCCTCCTGATGTTGGAACAAAAGCAGGTCCGTATAGTACGCCTGAAGACGCTCGCCCGTGGCAAATACCGCGCGACGTAGCCGGCTCATGTTCTGGTGAAAATGAAATCCGTGCACGCTATGAACCACATGCGGAACGCCGGCTTTCCTGGCCGCCAGCCGTGCGCACACCCCCACCGTCGAGTCGTGGCTGTGAACGATGGAGCACCGCTCCGGTTCGATCAGCCTGGCAATTTCGCGAGCGCAATGCAGCATTTCCAGCGGCGCAATTCGGCGCGGAATCGGCGTCGTAATCACGCGAATCCCCCGCTGGCGCAACAGTGGCACACACGGTCCGTCGGTGCACACGATCACGTTTTCGTAGCGCCCAGACTGATTGATCAACTCGGCTCGACGCATGCCCAGCACACGCGCCGCGTGGTCGATATTGAACACATCGACAATCTTGATCGGCGAACGGCGGGAGGTAATCATCGTACTGCCACTCTCTCAGGTGCAAAGTCTGGATGCTGTTTTTATTGCTGGTGTGTGTCCGTCAGGGCGTGTGGTCAACACCGCATCGCTGGGTCGTGGAGCCAAGCATAAAACTTCGGCGGCGGTGGCGAATTGAAACTCGCGGCAAAGTTTGCGCAGGCGCGGCTCCGTCTTTTTCAGATTGGTGTAATGGCGTAGCCGCGCTTGGAGCGAGGTGGGCAAGCGGGGCTGCTCTGGATCGACTTCCCAAGGGTGCAAATAAATCATGGCCGGCAGCCCCTCGCGGTTCATCCGCCGCACGCCGCATCGAGTCAATGCATAGGGATAGAGCCGGAAGTACGCGCCGCCGGCAACCGGCAAGTTCGTACAGCCGAAACGCAGCGTGGCCATGGGAAACTCCCAGAAGCCGGGCCGGATTTCGTAGGGAGCCCGAGGCGCGTCTGGAATGCCATACCGCGGGTGCCGGATCGCGAAAATGCTGGAGTCGTAGAGCAGCCCTTCCTCTTGCAAGATGTCGATGGCCCACGGATTTCGCGTCGTGATCGAAAACGAGGGCGCGCGGTGACCCAGCACGCGCTGCCCGCTGGCCTGTTCGATCAGGTCGACCGATTGTCGCAAATCTCGGCGAAACTCCGCCGGTTCCAGATCATAGATCAGGCGATGCCGATAGCCGTGCGTGGCCACTTCGTGTCCGGCCGCTGCGATCTCGGCCACCAGACTTGGGTGCCGCTGGGCGACCCAACCCAGGATAAAAAACGTTGCCTTGATACCGGCGTCAGCGAGCACCTCCAGCATAATGGCCGTGTTTCGTTCCACCCGGCTTTCGAATTCGTCCCAGCGCTCGAATGCAACGAGGTGGGCGAAATTCGAGACTTGGTAATAGTCCTCGACGTCAATCGAAACCACATTCCTCAGTTCGCCGGTCAAAACACGCCTCGTTTGGCTGAAAGTCCCAGTTGTCCATTCCACCTTGATTGCCTGAGTGGCCGCCGACAAGCTGCGAGCCGGTGACGAGCCGGTGTAACTTTGGTGTTTACCGGGCAAAAGCGGGCTAAATCGGCGGGAAAATGGCCCGTGCGCCCCGTGAACGGTTACGTTCGGCGTTTATCGGGCAAGCGCGCGGCAGCCCGCACGAGTCCGTGGGACTTCGTCGAAAACGATAGCCAGCGTGCCCGAATTCGACCTGACTGGCCGGGGGAAAAAGTCAATCGCAGTCCAGTGCCGGATCGCCTTACCCCTGGTGAAAGAACTGG
>CAZUPX010000208.1:0-5195 GCA_964622155.1 uncultured Planctomycetaceae bacterium
ATCCCAACGTCGATTTCTATGCGGGTGTGGTGTACCGGGCTATCGGCATTCCGGTGCAAATGTTCACGGCGCTATTCGCCATCGGCCGCCTGCCCGGTTGGATCGCCCACTGGATGGAGATGCACGAATCTCCCACCAAGAAGATTTGTCGCCCGCGCCAAATCTACACCGGCGCCCTGGAACGCGAATTCGTTCCGCTCGACAAGCGGAAGTAGCGATTTTCTCGGTTGTACGCTCGACCGGCCGGCCATCGCTCCCTGGCAGATAGCTCTCACTTTGCCTGGCATTTCGATTAATCGGTCGCTCGCCTCTGGGCAGCCGAACCCCTCGGCATAACCGCTGCAACTGCCTGCTAAGCTTGCCGATCCCCCTGGGGCGCTAGTGCCGTTTCGGCCGATATCAGAAAAGGTTTCCTTGCGCGCCGCTTTAGCCGCGGTGCTCGCGAGAAACGCCCGGTCCGCGCCTCGCACACCCCCGAAACAGTCCGCTGCCGTAACTCCCGCCAGATATTGAGAAGCCAGGTACGTCAATGCGTCGCATGTCCATGACGGCCGCGCTTGTGGTTGTCGCTGTTGCATGGTGTTTGCCGCGATCTGCGGCCGAAGATTCCACGTCCATCGAGCCGTCGAAAGTCATCGACGTCGAGCCGGCCGGCGGAGCGGACAAGCATCCGGTCATCACGGCCGTTGCCATCGCCCCGGGCGGAAGCGTACTTGCCACGGCGGGCGATGACCACGTCGTGCGAATCTGGAGTCGGACGTCGGGACGCGTTTTGCACACGCTCAAGGGACACGCTGATTGGGTGCGCACGCTCGCCTTTAGCCCGGATGGAAACCGGCTTGCGTCGGCGGGCGACGATCGGCAGATCGTAACTTGGAAAGTCGCCACGGGGCAGGTTGTGTCGCGGATTGCCGGACACCCACACACGATTTACGGTATCGCCTACAACCCGGAAGGTACCCAGTTGGCGGCCGTCGGATTTGGAGATAAGGTCCATCTCTATGACACTCGCAGCGGCGGTTTGGTCCGTCGTCTGGATGGTCCGGGCACCGACTTGCGTACCGTCGTGTTTTCGCCCGACGGCCAACAACTTGCCACGGCCGGACGCAATAGCCAGATTCGTGTTTGGTCAATGCCGCAGGGCACGATCGAATTCGACGTCATGGCTAGGTCAGGCCGCGTCCGGACGTTGGCTTACCTTCCCGAGGGCGACAAGCTCGTTTCCGCCGGCGAAGGTCGCACGATTTCGATCTGGAACGCTCGCGGCGGCGATGAACACCACCGCTTCACATGCCCTGCCGGCAAGGTGCTGTCAATGGTCGTCTGCGGCGAAAGTCTGATCGCAACCGGCGGCAGCGACAACCTGGTCCGTGTCTGGAACTGGCAGACCAAGACCGAGGTCGACCGTCTCTCGGGCCATACTGGATCAGTCGCCACGTTGGCCTATGACGCGGCCAGCAGAGTCATCATCTCTGGAAGTTACGACACGACGGTTCGCGTTTGGAAATTAGATATTGCGGGGGGCGAGCCAGCCGACCCGGGCGCCACTCGGCCTGGTCCGCAACTTCGCTGACACGCTCGAGGAGGCTTGGCGGCGTCAGCCGCCGCTCGACACGGAGGTAGATTGTGGGGTTTCTGGAACAAATCTCGACAGTCGGTCGCTGGCTCGGCATCTTTCGCGTCGACGCGCCCCATAGCACTGCCGACCGAGTTCGCATCTGCCGCTTCGAGGAGGTCGAACCTCGACGCGTCATGACTGCCGCGGCCGTCCACGTCGGCGCGGTGTACTACGACCCGGCGTCCGGCCTGGATACCTCGCCTAACGTCATTCAGATTTCATTCCAGGGTGGCGCCGCCGGAACTGAAATGACGCACCTGACCATCGACGGCAACAAAGACGGCGGTCCGCTGAATTTCAACGACGCGATCTTCGATACCGCCGCTGGCCCGCTTGGCGCATATGGCTTCAGTCCGTTGGAGATTGTCGAGCACGACGGATTCGAAGTCATCGGTTCTCACGTCGACGACGGCGGCACGCGACTGACCCTTGACTTTCAAGGTTTTCGCGCGGGCATGAGCCTGGTGCTTGCCGTTGACGTCGATCAGGTGTTGTTCATCGACCAGTCCGGCGGTGCCGGTGACGTCGACGTGGACGCGGTTGACGAAGGGGCCGAGTTTCAGCGATCGCACTTTACCACGACGTTCGCCGCGCCGCGCTATGAAGACCTGACCCTTTCGACGCTGTTCTGGGACAGCTTCGATTCAAAATTCGCGGTCGCAGAGCAGGTGTCGGGACAACATCTCGACCTGCCGGCCGACCGCTATACGGGCGTCGAGGACCACTCGGTGCTGACGGCCGGGGCCGTCGCGGTCGGCGACCAGCCGCCGTTGCCAAGCAGCATCGCGGGCGTCGTCTTTGACGACGACAACTTGGACAACCATCAGGACGCGTCCGACGCGGGTATCCCCGGAGTGACGCTGGTGCTCTATCGCTTCGATGGTGGCTCGTACTTCGCAACCGACAAGACGACCGTCACCGACTCCGAGGGCAAGTACCTCTTTGACGACCTCGAACCGGGTGATTACCGCGTCGTCGAGACGCAGCCGGGCGGCTACTTCAGCGTGGGCGCGAGTGCTGGCACGGTCGATGGACAAATCCGCGGCACGGTCACTGGGCCCGACGTGCTGAGTGACATTGCGCTCTGGGGCGAAAACTGCATCGAGAATAACTTTGCCGAAGGTCGGCCGGCGTCGCTGTCAGGCCACGTCGGCGATGACACGACCGGCGACTGCGAGACCAATCCCGAAACGCCGCCGATTCCGAACGTGGTGATCGAATTGCTCGACGCGACCGGGACCGTCGTCTCGACGACCTCGACCGATACACAGGGCAACTACCGCTTCGACAATCTGCGGCCGGGTGCATACACGGTCCATGAAATTCAGCCGCTAGGCTACATCGACGAGGACGCTCATGTTGGCTCCGCGGGCGGCAAAGTGGTCGACGACAACATGATTTCGCGAATTGTCCTGGAACCCGGCGTCAACGCTGTGCGCTACGACTTCTGTGAGGTCCTGCCGGTCAGCGTCCGCGGCGCCGTTCACGCGGAAGTGTTCGGTGACTGCGAAGAGTACCCCGAAAACCCCGGGATCGGGGGAGTCACGATTGAGCTACTCGACTCGGCAAGTCACGTCGTGGGCACGACGAAGACCGACGACGCGGGACAGTACCAGTTCGACAACTTGCGGCCTGGCACGTACGGCGTCCGCGAAATTCAGCCCGATGGCTACTTCGACGGTGACGAACACGCCGGTTCAGCCGCGGGCACGCTTGACGACGATTTGGTGACAGACATTGTGCTGCACTCCGGCGTACAGGCAACCGGCTACGATTTCTGCGAAATTCCGCCGACCGAGCTGTGCGGTTACGTGTACAGCGATCTCAATGACAACGGCGTACGCGACGCGGGCGAAACAGGTATTGCTGGAGCCACGTTGCTCTTGAACGATGGCGATGGTGTGCCGACTGGAGCGACAGCGACAAGCGAGTCCACAGGATTCTATTGCTTCGTAGGCTTGCGACCGGGTAACTACTCGATCAGTGAAGGTCAGCCGAACGAGTACTTTGACGGTCTCGACTCGCCCGGCACCGCCGGTGGCATAGCACGCAATCCGGGGGACTTAATCACTGACATCGTCCTCACCGCGATCACCGATGGCGACAACTACAACTTCGGCGAGTTGGAGCCCGTCTCGTTTGCCGGCAACGTGTTTCAGGACGGAGCGACAATTGTCATCGCCAGCGAGGACGAGTTACCGAACGTTCCGTCGCTACGCGACGGACTACTCACCGACGACGACACGCCGCTAGGGGGCGTGATCTTGCAACTCGTCGACGGCATCACTGGCATGCCGATCTTGGGGTCGGCGGCCTTGAGCGGTTACTACCCAGCAGACCAGCCAATTTCAGTGATCACCGACGCGGACGGCCAATTTAGATTCAAAGGCCTGGCGCCTGGTGTGTACGGAGTGTATGAGGTCATGCCGCGCGGCTACTTACCGGGCATCGACATAGCCGGGTCGGCGGGCGGCTCGGTCATCAGCCCCTGGACAACTGTCGATCCGGCGGTGTTCGATAACTTGATGGTCAAACCTGACGACGATGCAATCGTCGGCGTCGTGTTGACGTCGGGCGTGGCGTCGATTGGCAATAACTTCAGCGTCGTGAAATTGACCGTGAATTCGGAGCAGGAGCCCGAACCGGAACCCGAGCCAAAGATTCAGGTGTTTGTGTTCCCTCAGTCGACTACCTCAAGTCCCGCGGTTTTGCCACCTTTCGTTCCATCGATCGAGCAGCAGGCGCCACTGCTAGAAGCGCCGTTTCAAATCTTTGCCCTCCCGTTTGGCCGCCGGACAGGTGGAGCGCTGTACACGTGGCACTTGAGCGTCGTCAATGCCGGAATGCCACGCTCGATCATTTCGCAATCGGCGATTCAATTGACTGCGGCAAAGCCGAATGACGAAGCCCTGTTGGACGACGTCGACCTGACTGAAGGCGAGTGGACGCTGATTGGGCCTGGCGGGCGCCGCGTAAAAAAGACGTTTGGCATTCGCGGCGGCACGCCCATCAGCGGCGACTTCAATGGCGATGGCAAGTCCGAGATCGGCGTGTTCAAGGACGGGCAGTGGTTTATCGACCTGAACGACAACGGAGTGTGGGACGAAGGCGATTTGTGGGCCAGGCTTGGCTCAAAGGGCGATCTGCCTGTCACCGGCGATTGGGACGGTGACGGCAAAACCGACATCGGAATTTTTGGGCCCGCGTGGCAACGCGATCCGTCGGCCATCCGCCACGAACCTGGACTGCCCGAGGCCGACAACGAAAATACCGGTGAGCACAAGAACATTCCACGCTCACCAGCGAAGAACGCGCTGGGCGGGCGTACCCTCAAGTTGACGTCGACTGGCAAGTCGCGCGAAGACATGATCGACCATGTGTTCCTCTACGGCACGCCTGGTGCGTATCCGGTGGTGGGGGATTGGAACGGCGATGGCATTCATACCGTGGCGGTCTTCCGCGACGGACGCTGGCACCGCGACGTCGACGGCGATGGGAAGTGGGGCAAGGGAGACGTACGGAGCTACTTTGGCCGCAGCGGCGACCTGCCAGTGGTCGGCGACTTCAATGGCGACGG
>CAZUPX010000209.1:0-2640 GCA_964622155.1 uncultured Planctomycetaceae bacterium
ACACCATTCTAGCGCTTCATCCATCGTCTCGACCGAGCAGACATTGAAGTCGGTGTTGCGAACAAGAATCGAGGATTGCAGAACGTCGCGTGCCGTGCCGAACACGGCGGCGCCGCATGCCCGCTCGACGATTGTCGCGGATAACTCGTCAAACGTGGCGCCCTTCGAGTTGCCACCGGCCAGGAGCCACGTCGGGCCGTCGATGGCCTGCAATGCCGCGATGGTGGCCCCAGGCGATGTGGACTTCGAATCGTTGTAGATTCGTCGACCGACGACTTCGGCCATCAATTCCAAGCGATGCGGCAGTCCTTGGTAGCTTGCCAGTGTGGAGTTGATAACGTTTCGATCGACGTGACATGCTGCGGCCGCCGCCGCAGCGCAAGCCGCATTTTGCCGGTTGTGCTCGCCTGGTATTTGCAACGCAGGGAAACTTTCCAGAGGCCAGCTCGCGGCGGTTCGGCAGTCGGTCGATTCAGGCCATCGAGCCACGACCGGATCGTGCACGTTAACAATCGCCAGTCGATTGGTATGTTGCGTTTCGAGCAGTCGCTGCTTGGCGCGGACATACTCGTCGAACGACTCGTGCCAGTCCAGATGGTTGGGCGAACAGTTTGTTACCACCGCAAACTCGGGTAGACGTGCCGATGTGCTCAAGTGCGCCAACTGAAAGCTACTGAGCTCCAGCACGACCCAATCATCGGGCGTCATGCTCGCCAGATCGCCCAGCAGACTGCGGCCGATGTTGCCACCCAGCCAGGTCCGCAGCCCGGCGGTCGAAAGAATTGCGGCCAGCATCGAACAGGTCGTGCTCTTGCCATTCGATCCGGTCACGCCGATGATCCGAGCGGGGCACGCGGCCAAAAATAACTCGGTTTCCGAGGTCAGCCGCGCCCCAGAAACGCGCGCGATCTGCAAACAGGGATGATCGGGCAGCACGGCCGGATTGACAACCACGAATTCGGTGCGGAAGTCGGCCGGATCGTGGCCACCTAATTTGCACTCGACGATCGGCACGCCATCGAGCTCCGACAGAGAGTCGGCAAGCGTGGCGTGGCCGGCCAGGTCGCTGATGGTGATTCGCGCGCCTGACTCGGCCAGGTAGCGCACCGCGGCCACGCCGCCGCCGTGTCGGCCCAATCCCATTACGGTCACGCGGTGTCCGGCCCAATCGAGGTCGAGGCCACATGCCCGAGGCTGTAGGCGGCAGGCGGCAGACGGAGTTGTCTTCCCTGCGGCCTGTCGTTGAAGAGCCATGGGCATCCTGCCGGCTCGGGAGTCAGTTGAGTTCCGCGACCATTCGCCGCGCCGTCTGCATCGTCGGCCGAAGGGCTTCGCGTTCTTCGCAGCAACAAACAGCCAGATAGTCTTCCAGCATGCTCAAGGCTTTTTCGGGATCACCGACGCGCAAATAAACAAGGGCCAAATCGCGACGCTCCTGTGGCACTAGTGGCAATAGCGCGGCCAGGCGACGCTGCACACCGAGCAGGCCACTCCAGCAATTCGCGTCGGCGTAAGCCGTCTTGAGATTGCGTAGTACACGGGCGATGACGTCGCTGGGCAACGCAGGGCAGAAATCTTTCTCGCAGACCGCCCCTTTGTGTCCCAGGATCCGCTCGATGCGGCGCCGGCATCCACGGCGGTCGAGTACGTCGCCGCCGTTGAACGGATCGACGTACCAGGTGTCGGAGCCGTGGCGGCAGCCGACGACGAAATGCCCCGGCGTGTTGACGCCGAATGTCCTCACCCCGCTGCGTCCTGCCACGGCTATGTACACGATGCCAAGCGAGATCGGTATGCCGCAACGACGAGCGAGCACCTCGTTCAGATAACTGTTCTCGGGCGCGTAGTAGTCATCGCGATTGCCGTGAAAACCTTCTACCTCGTAGAGCACGCGGCTGATGGTTTCCAACTGCTCGCGAGTACTCGCGCCGGGCTCGGCCCCGAGTTCATCGCTACAGACGACACTGAGTCGATCGATTTCCAGAAGACATCCGACCGAGTCGAGATTGGGATAGGCGTCGCCGGCCAGTTCGAGCATCACCTGGACAAGGTCGATTTCGCAAGGCCGCTCGAGCAGTTTCGTGAACTCAGGATTGGCTTCGAAGTCGGACATATCCGCCAAAGTAATCGAGTGCGGCTGACGGCGACCCCAAGCCACGCTAGCAACCCGGGGCCGCCTTCCCTCGTCTGGTTGGAATTTTAGGGGTCTGGGGAAACGGCGGCAATTGAAATTCTTTGGAACATCGAAAAGGGCTTCGATTGGCCCAACCCGCATAACCGGCCCGGCACGTCCTGGTCGTTTTCCTCGCAAATGACGGGTGTGGCCCTCTCGCGTCGGCCTTTTTGAAAATCGCCGCAGCCGGTATGATTACCGGGGCCTTGGTGCTAGCAGGCGCGAGTCAATTGGCCTGGCTGGCGGCGTTTTCAAGGCTGCTTGCGACACCTGTCACTAAGGCACGGCGGCGTCCGACGGGCGCGGCCGTTCGCTTGGACCGCCGTGGCGGCCATTGAACCGGCGCCGGCACAGTATTGTTGTTGCCGTGTACGGCCCTATTGTTGTTGCCGTGTACGGCCCTATTGTTGTTGCCGTGTACGGCCCTATTGTTGTTGCCGTGTACGGCCCTATTGTTGTTGCCGTGT
>CAZUPX010000210.1:0-2657 GCA_964622155.1 uncultured Planctomycetaceae bacterium
AACCGGGTTCGGCGGCCGCGTTCAATGGCCGCGGCGCGTATCTCGAAGTCGCAGGCACACCGCGGCTTGGCAAGGACGATTTCTCGATCGCCGCGTGGGTCTACACCGACGACGTGGTGGACGACGTGCCGGGCGATATCATCAGCCAGTACGATCCGGCGACACGGCGGGGATTCCACCTGAGCCTCAAGACCAACGCGGGGGTCACGACCAACCAGGCCAATTATCGGAATCTACAGTTCTCGATCGACAACGACCGCGCGACGCCCTGGACCGACTGCGCGCGTCCCGGAGCCGCACTCCTCGCTTTCGCGCTCGTCGTTCACGACGGTCAGCTTTACGCCGGCACGTGCGAGCCGGGCGAAGGTCAATCGGGCCGCGTCTACCGCTATCAGGCTCCGGCCGAGTGGATCGATTGCGGAGCGCCGACCACTGCCAACTCGGTGACTGCGATGGCCACGTTCGGCGGCAAGCTCTACGCCGGCACAGGCAAATATCGACTGGCCGGCTCGGCGCTCGAGGAATCGAAAAACTCAAATCTCGGCGGTCGCGTGCTAGTGTACGCGGGCGGCCAGAAGTGGACCGACTGCGGGCAACTGCCCGGTGTCGAGGCAATTGGCGGCCTGGTTGTGTTTCGCGGACAGCTCTATGCGTCGTCGCTCTACCGCCCGGCGGGCTTCTTCCGCTACGACGGCGGAACGCAGTGGTCGGCGTGTGCGACCCCAGATAAACGGGTTGAAGCGCTGGGTGTCTACAACGGCTATCTCTATGCCACCAGCTACGACGGCGGACACGTATTTCGTTTCGACGGTACGGACTGGACCGATTGCGGTCAGCTCGGGCCCACCGAGGAGAATACTCAAACCTATTCGTTCGCCGTGTACCAGGGCCGACTGCATGTCGGCACCTGGCGGACCGGCCGCGTGTATCGCTTCGAGGACGTCAACCGCTGGACCGACGCCGGCCGGCTCGGCGACGAGTTGGAAGTCATGGGCATGCTGGTGCACAACGGCCGCTTGATCGCCGGCACGCTTCCACTGGCCGAGGTCTACGAGTACGAAGGTGAGACCGCCTGGAGGCGTCTGGCTCGGCTCGACATGACTCCCGATGTTCGCTATCGCCGCGCATGGACAATGGCCGAGTTCGGCGGTCGTGTGTTTTGCAGCACCCTGCCGTCGGGCCGAGTCTATTCGTTCGCCGCGGGCGTCACCGCCAGTTGGGACCGCGAATTCCCAGCCGGCTGGCACCATGTCGCTGCGGTCAAACAGGCCGGACAATTGCGGCTGTTCGTCGACGGCAAGCCCGTGAGCGAGTCGGCAGGCTTCGACCCAGCCGAGTACGACATGGCAAGCGATGCTCCGTTACGAATCGGATTCGGGAGCAACGATTCCTTCTGCGGTCGACTGTCCGACGTGCGACTGTATCGCCGTGCACTCGTGCCTGAGGAAATCGGCCGTTTGGCCGCGAAGCATTAGATTGAACGCCACGCGCGCAATCTAAGAGAGTCAACCCGAGGTGAACCTGCTGGCAGCTCCGTGCGTCGGTTGCTTTGGCATCCTGGGGCACTATACTCAGCAGCGCCCCCCGTTCGCGCGCTTGCCAACCGCCCCACCGGGTCCGTAGTCATTACTGCCCGTGTCCTTCTTGCTGAGGAGCAAGCCATGCTACCAGATCGTGGAATCTGCAAATTGTCCGTGGGGCCAATCGTTTTGATAGCCGCCGCGATGGTCTTTTGTCTGCCTGCGGTGAACGCCGCGCTGGGCGATGACGCTGCAAAACCAACGCCGGCCGCCGCTGGCGACGTCGGCAAAAAGGATCCGCCCCGCACGCTGGGCGTCATCCTGTATCCCAAGTTCGAGCTGTTGGACGTCTGCGGTCCCGTTGAGATGTTTGGAAGCCTCGGCCCAAGGATGAAGGTTGTCATGGTTGCCCAAGAGGCCGGGCCGGTGCTTTCGACACAGGGGCAGCGGATCGTGGCCGATTTCGGCTTCGATGATTGCCCTCCGCTCGACTTGCTGCTGGTGCCCGGCGGCATGGGAACGTTCACCGAATTGAAAAACACGGCTATGCTCGACTGGCTGCGCGAGCGCTCCGAAAAGGCAGAGATCGTGATGTCGGTCTGCTCCGGATCGGCGATCCTGGCCAAGGCTGGCCTGCTCGATGGGCGGCGCGCGACCTCGAACAAGCAATACTTCAATTTCGCCACCGACGCCGGACCGAAGGTCAACTGGGTGCGACGGGCACGCTGGGTCGACGACGGCAATCGTGTGACGTCCTCCGGCGTTTCGGCGGGCATCGACATGGCACTTCACGTTGTCGAGCGGCTGTACGGCACCAAGACCGCCGAGTCCCTGGCCGACGGCACTGAATACCAGTGGCATCGCGACGCCGACAACGATCCGTTTGCCGGCGACGCGAAGTAGCGACGCTGCCACAGCCGATCGCGCACGATCACTTGCATCCCGATAAATGGGCCTTCCATCGGCCCTGACGTCAACTGGCATGGACCCAGCGCAGCAATCGTCTGGCGTGGCCGCGAGCTACGACGAGATTCCGTACGACAGCGAGCCGCTGGTCGAGACTCATCCCGACAGTCTGGCCACGGCCGCAACGCTGGTTGGCATCGATCCGCCGCCTATCGAGCGCTGCCGTGTCTT
>CAZUPX010000211.1:0-2342 GCA_964622155.1 uncultured Planctomycetaceae bacterium
CCCGGCCAGAAAGCCGGCCAGGCCCAGCAACCGATATGATGGCCGGCCCGCACGCCAATCGCGCTCCCACACAAGCGCCGCAAACAGCGCGGCGAACAGGTAGAACGCGAGGGCCCCGTCGATCAGGCCCTGCATCGACACCAGCGCGATCCAGGGAATCGAGATATAGACCAGACCGGCGACGATGCCGGCCGCGGGCGTTGCTAATCGTGAGCCGGCAGCCACAAGTCCCAGGGCTACCAGCGGCGCGAAGCAGGCGATTAGTGTCTTGCCGACCAGCGCGCCCGACTGCCAATCGCCGCAGGCGACCATGCCCACGAGACTGAGCATCTCAGCACCCAGCGGCATATTGGCGTACACGTTGTGCGGTAGAAACGCGATTCGCCCCGTCTGGTAGAACTCCTTGGGGGCCTGCAAATGATACTCGCGAACGTCGAACTCTACCGGCGGGAGCATCGCGCCCAGCAGCAGCACGACCGCAAACGGGACCATGAACCACAACCAACCGCGGCTCATTGGCAGCACATGGCCGGCAGTTGAATCTGTGTCGGCAATCGCTGCGCTGCTGGCGACGTCGGCCACGCGCGACCGCTGCCGCCAAAAAAGCGTAGCGGCCAGGATCAGCACGCCGACGCCGAGCACCGCGAAAACGTCGAATCGCAAGAACCCCGCCAACCCCAGCGCCAGCGCTATGAGCGACGTGAGTTGGAGTCCGAGGCCTGACGAGAAAAAGAACGTCTCCAATCTTGTTAGCTGCCTGTTGAGGCCTGACGCAGTCAGGCACAACCATCCGGCGGCAATCGCGATGCCGAGTATCGCGCCCGCGACGCAGAGGATCTGTCCTCGCTCGGCCAACGAGCTCCATGTACAGCCTTCCACCCAACTGGCGACGATCTCATCGCCCACCAGCAAGGAAGTCAGCACGTGGCCCCGCCGCAAGTTGCCCTTCGACTCGGACAGCCCGCGAGCTAGCGGCCACATGTAGAACAACACGAGGTAGATCGCTAGCGCCGCCCAGATCGAGAACAGCATCTCGTTGGAACGATCACTTGCGTGCCCGCGATTGGGCGCGGCAGTTGCCTCGGCACTGGGCTGTTTGGATTTGGCCACGGTGAGAAACGTTGGATGGATGAAACGACGTGAAATCCTCGGCCACACCGTCAGTTTCCAAGGTAGGTTTATCTAGCTAGACTGACGTGGCTTCGGCCGGCCTTCATTCTAACCATTGATTTCCCGTGCAGTGCATCACGCGAATCCGGGACCAAAAGCCTTCACTCATACCATGACCGCTGCAGCTAAGCTTCAAGGCATCTTTACTCCGAATATCGTGCCGCTCGACGCACGAGGCGAGATCAACGAGCCCGAGCTGCGCCGCTATACCGATTGGCTCATCGACCGCGGCGTGCATGGCCTCTATCCCAACGGCTCGACGGGTGAGTTTACGCGATTCACGCCCGAGGAGCGCCGCCGTGTGATCGCCATCATGGCCGACCAGTGCCGCGGCCGCGTGCCGATTCTGGCCGGGGCCGCCGAGGCCAACGTCCGCGAGACGATTGCTGCCTGCGAGTACTATCACTCGCTGGGCGTGCGGGCCGTGGCCATCGTCTCGCCGTTCTACTACAAGCTCAGTCCCCCGGCCGTGTATGCCTATTTCAAGGAGATCGGCGACAACACGCCGGTCGACGTCACGCTGTACAACATTCCGATGTTCGCCTCGCCCATCGACGTGCCGACCGTGCAGCGGCTGAGTGAGGAGTGCGAGCGGATTGTGGCGATCAAGGACAGCTCGGGCGACCTGCCGCACATGATCCGCATGATCCAGGCCGTGCGCCCCAATCGGCCGGAGTTTTCGTTCTTGACCGGCTGGGACGCGGCCTTGATGCCGATGCTGTTGATCGGCTGCGACGGCGGAACCAATGCCACCAGCGGCGTGGTGCCGGAGATCACGCGAAAACTTTACGACCTGACGATGGAACGGCGGATCGATGAAGCCCGCGAGCTGCAATACAAGCTGGTCACGTTGTTCGACACGATGCTCCTTTCGGCCGACTTTCCCGAAGGATTTCGCGCGGCCTTGAAGCTCCGCGGCATCGACACGGGCGAAGGCCGTCAGCCGTACGCTCCGGAACAGCACTTGAAGATGGAGACGATCAGCAATTCGCTGGCGTGCCTGTTGGCCGAGGAAGGCTTTGCCGACGAGCCGATTGGCGGCTGTCCCGTCGGCGCCAAGAAAGTCGATCCCGACCAGGTCGGCCGCATCGTCGAGGGGGTGCTGGCCGAGCTCAAGCAGCGCGGGCTGGCGTAGGTAGGTGGCCCCGGGTGGCACTGGCGTGTCGCCAGTG
>CAZUPX010000212.1:0-2457 GCA_964622155.1 uncultured Planctomycetaceae bacterium
GGCCATGACCGAGCTTGCGGTGACCACCGAACTTGAGCGATATGGCCCGCACGCGCGCGGCGCGAGGAGTTTTTCGCGCGCAGAGGCGATTGCCTACTGCGGACAGTTCACACGCACGCATTACGAGAATTTCTCCGTGGCCAGTTGGCTGTTGCCGAAGCGACTGTTGCCGCACTTTTATGCGATCTACGCTTACTGCCGCTGGGCCGACGACCTGGCCGACGAAGTGGCCGGCGCGGAGGCGAGTCTGTCGCTGCTGGACTGGTGGCAACACGAGCTCGATGCGTGTTATGCCGGCGCGCCGCGGCACCCCGTGTTCGTTGCCCTGCGTGGGACGATCGAGGAGTTTTCGATTCCGCCGGAACCATTTGCACGCCTGGTGGCCGCGTTTTGCCAGGACCAGCGGGTTCATCGGTACGACACGCCGGCGGACGTGCTGGCGTATTGCGACAACTCGGCGAATCCGGTCGGCCGGCTGATCTTGTACCTGGGACGTTGTCACGACGAAGCACGCGGGCAGTTGGCCGACTCGATCTGCACGGGCCTGCAACTGGCCAACTTCTGTCAGGACGTCAAACGTGACTATGCAATGGGCCGTATCTATTTGCCGCGGACCACGTTGTCCGACGCCGGCTACAGCGAGGTCATGTTCGAACAGGCCGAATGCAACGACGCATTTCGCCGCGTCATGACCGTCGAGGTCGACCGCGCCGAGCGCTACCTTCATGCCGGCACGCGATTGGTGGAATTGATGCCCGTGGAACTGCGATTGCAAGTCGCGCTGTTCATCGCGGGCGGACTGCGCATTCTGGGAGCCATCCGCGAACTGGACTACGACGTTTGGAGCCAGCGGCCCACGGTCACCAGGCTCGACAAGGTCAAGCAGCTGGCCGGTGCGTGGTGGCGGACGCGGCACATGCGCAAGAAGGGAGTCCCAGCATGAGCCTCGACGTTGTCGATAGCTACGCTCACTGCCAACGCATCGCGCGGCAGTCGGGATCGAGCTTTTACTATTCTTTTTTGCTGTTGCCCAAACAACAGCGGCTGGCGATGTGTGCGCTGTATGCCTTCTTGCGTCGCACGGATGACCTGAGCGATAGTTCGCAAGCGGTCGAAGATCGACGCATAGCGCTTTGTGATTGGCGCCAGTCGATGTTGGCCGCGATCGACGGCCGTGCCGATCGCGATCCGCTGTTGCCGGCACTGGCTGATACGGTCGCCAGGTATCGCATTCCGCTCGAGCATCTCACCGCCGCGATCGACGGCGTAGAAATGGATCTGGCTGTTCACCGCTACGAAACGTTTGACGAGCTCGAAGAGTATTGCCAGCGCGTGGCCTCGGCGGTTGGGCTGGCGTGCCTGCGCATCTGGGGCTGCGATCGCAGCGAAGCGATCGGCCCGGCGCGCCGGTGCGGAGTCGCGTTTCAGATGACAAATATTCTGCGGGACTTGAAGGAAGACGCCGCCCGCGGTCGGATCTACTTGCCACAGGAGGACCTGAGACGGTTTGGCTATACCTCTGATGATCTTTTGAGCGGCGTGTGCGACGAGCGGTTTCGCCGGTTGATGGGGTTCGAAATCCAGCGTACCGAACAACTGTATTCCGAAGGCCAGGAGCTCGAGCGCTGGCTTCCGCCCCAGCGGCTGCGAGTGTTTGGCAGCATGTTGGCCATGTATCGGACCCTGTTGGCCGAAATCAAACGCCTGGACGGCGACGTGCTGAACTACCGCGCGCGGCTGGGTGGCTGGCAAAAAATGCGGATCGCCGCCCGCTGGCTTCTGCGTCCCCCGCCGCGCGCCACGGCCGAGGTCGGGCCGGCCATGAGTGCCGCCGAATCGCCGCACGTGGCCATTGTCGGCGGAGGGTTGGCCGGTCTGGCAGCCGCGGCGGCGCTGGCCACGTCAAACTGCCGGGTCGAGCTGTTCGAGGCCCGACGGTTTCTGGGAGGGCGAGCCTCGTCATTTCGCGATCCTTCGACCGGCGAGATCGTCGACCACTGCCAGCACGTCAGCATGGCCTGCTGTACCAACCTCGCCGACTTCTGCCGTCGCACACGCATCGCCGAATGCTTCCGGCACGACCGCGAATTGACCTTCATCGGACCCGACGGCCGCGCCAGTCGCATTCAAGCCACGCGTTGGCTGCCGGCGCCGCTGCATATGGCGCCGAGCTTTCTGCGACTGAAGTTTCTTTCGCTCGCAGACCGGCTGCGCATCGCTCGCGCGCTGTGGAGCCTGATGCGCGAGAGGGTTGTCGACGACTCCTCTGGGCCTACGATCGGTCAGTGGCTGTCGCGGCACGGACAGACGCCTGCGGCAATCGAACGGTTTTGGAGCGTGATCCTGGTCAGCGCGCTGGGCGAAGACCTGAATCGCGCGAGCTTGTCGGCCGCCCGCAAGGTGTTTGTCGACGGCTTCCTGGCTGCCGGCGACGCCTACCCGCTCCAAGTGCCCGAA
>CAZUPX010000213.1:0-1634 GCA_964622155.1 uncultured Planctomycetaceae bacterium
ACTGGATCGTGATGAAATCCTTGGAAAAGGAGCGCTCGCGGCGCTACGAAACGGCCAACGGCCTGGCGCGCGATATCGAGCGCTATCTGCACGACGATCCAGTAGAAGCCCGCCCGCCGTCGGCCGGCTACCGCTTCAGCAAGTTCGCGCGGCGCAACAAGGCCGCTCTGGTCACTGTCGGACTGGTGGCCGCGGCGCTGGTCACCGGCACGATGGTCAGCACGTGGCAAGCCGTCCGCGCCACGCGGGCGGAACGTGTGGCACAGGCCAAGCAGGCCGAGGCCGACGCGAATTATAAAAAGGCCAAAGCGGCCGTGGACAAGTATTTCACGCTGGTCAGCGAAAGCACGCTCTTGGATGTGCCGGGGCTGCAACCGCTGCGCAAAGACCTGCTCGAGGGGGCGCTCGAGTTCTACGAGGGGGCCGCGCTGGAACGGACCAGCGACCCGGCCGTCCTGGTCGATGTGGCCCTGACGCATTTGCGCGTGGGTTCGATGTACTTCGCGCTGAATCGACCCGACGACTACCTCGACGCCGTGGACCGCGCCTTGGATGTCATCGACCGATTGCGCCGCGATCATCCAGGCGCCGGCGACCACCAGCGCAAATTGGCTGGATTCTTCAAAGGGTCGCGCATGACGACGGACCAGCTAGGTCTACGGCGCGATCCGCTGATTGCGTACCAGACCATGTTGCGATTCCTGGCGACCTGGGAGCGACTCGCCGCGGAGCATCCCGCCGAGGCTGGGTTCCTATCGGACCTTATGGCCGTGCAAATGGTAATGGCCAACGGGTTGAGTTCGGTTGGACGCAAGAAAGAGGCACTCGAGTACCTGCGGAAGGCACGCGCTGCCGGCGAGAAACTAGTCGCCCAGTACCCCCAAGTGCCTTTGTATCGGGCCTCTCTGGCCGAGGTAATCGGCGCGCTGGCTTCTCCTTATCATTCGACTGCGGCCGACCAGGCAGACGAACGACTGGCGTGGACTCGCCGAGCCCTGGAATTGTACGAGGGGCTGGTGGCCGAATTCCCCGATGTCCCCGCCTACCGTGCGGGGCTGGTGGGACGCCTCAGGTGGTTTGGCGATCAGATCGCCAAGACACAACCGCGGCAGGCCGAAGAGTCCTATCGCCGTACCTTGGACCTGGCCGAATCGCTGGTGCGCGAGTTCCCCGGCGAGAGTCTTTACTGGGAGATTTGGCGGGTGGAAAGGGTCGCATGGGCGGCATTCGAGGCCGACAGAGGCAACGATTCCCAGGCCAACCAACATGTGCGGAAGGCGATCGAGACGTTCGAAGCACAAATCAAGGTCCGTCCCCAGGATCGGTGGCTGCGCGCACAACTGGCAATCTTCTGCCAGAGGCTCGCCGCCGAACTCCCCCGCCAAGAGAACTTCACCGCGTTGGCTGAGCAACTGGATCGGCGTGCGACGGTGCTGGCTGCGGAGCTCGCCGACGAGTTCCCCGACGATCGAAATATTGTAGTGCACGTGGCGGAGTTTCACGGATCGGCGGCCCATCAACTTTGGAGCACCGGCCGAATGGACGAGGCTGCCGAGCGTTTCATGGCCGCCGTCGCCGTCATGGAAAAGGCGGGCCGCCAACGGCCAGAGTGGCTTTACGACGTTTCACTCTTG
>CAZUPX010000214.1:0-5078 GCA_964622155.1 uncultured Planctomycetaceae bacterium
TGCTGCGCCAGCTTGTCCCGGTCGATCCTGGGCGTCACCGGCGGGGGCTCGTCCGGCACCGAGGCCAGGTTGGGAAACGACTCGTCGCTGTCGGTGGTCGCTGCAAAGCCACGCGACACGTAGTCGGCGATCAGAATGATCGCCACGGCCCCAGCGACCAATGGCCCGAAAATGATCGCGGCCAACAGAGCGATCTGCAGCACGATGCCAATGACCGGTGGAAACGCGGCCACAACGCATGCCAGCGTGATGACGACAAACAGCGCTTTGAGGCCAAACTGCATGCCCTCAATTCTACCAGAACGCGCCTGGCGTCGGCCATCGAGTCAAGGGCAAAGACGTTTCCACCGCCCGCGCCCACGGTCCTTGGGGAAGTTCACCGGCGCGCGGGCGCGGAGCGTTGTTGCGAGAGCATTGGGCAGAAGCCCTAGCGACCCTTCAGCCAGGGAAGCAGCATGTTGGTGGCAGGACGCACGGTGTCCGGATCGGCAGGTTCGGTTTCCTCGGTGGCCATCAAGTAACCCTTGAGACCGATCAGGATGGCGCCAGCCTGCTGCGAGACGTTCGTGCATTTCTGGTCTCGAGCACGCTTGAGGCGAATGGTCACGCGGACGCGTGTCTGGGATTTCCGTGGCTCGCCGCTAGCCGAACCTGCCCGCGGTTCGGACAGGGTCAGCTCAACCAGGAAGGGGACCGGCCGATCGGACCGGCGGCGAGCGGGCCGCTTGTGTTGAGCCTCGATCTGCAGGTCAATCCGATCGGCGTTGATCGACAGAATCTCGGCATGATGATCGATGACGAACCCTCTCAACTTCTCAACCGCGACGTTCAGAGGCACGCCGGTCACCAGCACGCGCTCCACGAACAGCTCGTTGTTGGGTCGGTTGTCGGGCCCCGGGACCGGTTGCGCCGTCTCGGCCTCGTGATTGAGACCGCTGCCCAACTGCACGACGGTGTTGCGGCCCACTTGCTTGGCATCCAGCAAGGCGCGATCGGCGCGGCGAAGCATCGACTCGGCGGTGTCGCCGGGTTGGATCTCGGTGACGCCAAAGCTGACGGTGATCTCGCGTCCGTTCAAGGCCGGCTGAGGCAGCTCGCTGATTGCTCGTCGCAATTCTTCGGCGCGCCGGGCTGCCGACGCGCTGTCGCAATCGGCACACAGCACCACAAATTCTTCGCCGCCATAGCGGGCCACAAGGTCTCCAGGGCGGCATTCGCTTTTGAGAAGCTGGCCGAAGCCCCGCAGCACTGCGTCGCCCGCCTGGTGACCGTACGTGTCATTGACCGTCTTGAAGTGGTCGATGTCGCAGATAATCAAACCGCAAGGCTTGTTGCAATCCAAGTGTGCCCGCACGAAAACCGGATGGCTGCGGTCAAACTCCGCTCGATTCGCCACTTGCGTCAACGGGTCCTTCGTGGCCTGCTCGTGCAGGTGCTGACATTGCTCTTCCAGCGACGCCTCGCCTGACACGTCGTGCAACAGCATGGCCGCGCCGTGAGTGAAACCGTCGTGGCTCACCACGGGAATCGTTTGTACGTCGACGGCCACCGCGCGGCGATTGCGATTTGCTACCAGCAGACGGCGCACCGATTGAATGCCCGTCGCAAGGCAGTAGGCAACCGGGCAATCGCGATCGGACCAACCGCCGGTCTTTTCATGGCGCATGCCAACGAGCCCCGGCGACCAGGTGCTTTGCAGAACGCTGTCGGCCGCAATGCCCGTCAGCCGCTCGGCGGCGTGGTTCCAAAAGACGATCTCAAGGTTGCAGTCGATAAACACCACGGCGTCATAGATGTTGTCCAGCAACTTGTGCTGAAAAATGGCCTGAGGATCGGGGGTTGTGGTGGTGGGCGAAGTGACCGTGCCAACGTGCCGCCAAAACCGGTTCGACTGCCGCGAGTCGATGGTTTGCAGCCAATGGCTGACGACACGGCGGTGTTGTTGTGGCGTCATCTGCAGCTCGCCAAACAACTTCACCAGTTGCGGGTCAAACTGACCCCCGGCATTTCTGAACAGCTCGTGCAGGGCCCGTTCACGAGGCAGCGCTCGGCGATAGATCTGATCGCACGTCATCGAGTCGAATGCGTCGACGATAGCCAGCATGCGCGCGCCCAGCGGAATGTTCTCGCCGGCCTGAGGCGCTCGCGGGTGACTGCCATCGTACCACGATACCGATTGACGGACGATCTCCAACACGCCAGGCGAGACGCAGCAGCTTGCCAGAATGTCGATCCCGGCGCGGCGAAAGTCGTCCATCAGCCGAGCCTCATCGCTGGCCAACGGTCCGGGCTTGAGCAGAACGCGGTCCGGCGTGCCGACCTTGCCGATGTCGTGAAGCAGGGCCGCGATTTCCAGCTCGTCGCGCTGTTCGTCGTGCAGTCCAAGTGCGAACGCCCACGACGAGCAGCCCAGCGCGACGCGCAGCGAATGCGCCGCCGTCGGCGCGTGCTTGTGGCGCAAGGCC
Source organism: uncultured Planctomycetaceae bacterium (assembly GCA_964622155.1). Taxonomy (GTDB): domain Bacteria; phylum Planctomycetota; class Planctomycetia; order Pirellulales; family PALSA-1355; genus CAZUPX01. The sequence goes on from CAZUPX010000214.1 coordinate 2,466, forward strand.
GTGTACAGACCGCTGGCGACGCCCAACCGCGCCTCGACCAGTCGCTCTGCCTGATCCGACTCCCACTCCCCGGCCGGCGGAACAGGTAGTGCTTGTCCGTCGAGGACGTGGCCAGAGGCGGATGCCAGGTGTTCCATGGGGCTCGATCGGAAAATTGGCGAGAGTATGGCGTGGCGAAGAGCGCGGCCACTTGGCCGTCTCGGCCCAAACGGTGGGCCTCGCTGAGCCCCGCTCGGCGGGATTCAACAGAACCGCTCCTAAACCCTAGGTCACAGCTACGCAGCCGTCAAAACGCGGACAACGCTTACGGTCGAGAGCGACTCGACCGTAGCATCCGTAGGGGTTGTTCCGGCGCGGCTGCGGACCGAGCGGCATTCCCGACCAAGCCCACGATCGATCGATCGGACCGGTTCGGTCAATGGTTCGGCCCGCCAATGGAAACCTGCACAAGGTGTGCCTGTCGTCGGGATGCCGCCCTGCGAAGAGTTTTACCAACTTGCCCTGGCGGCAATGAACCCGTCCAGGACTCAGGGCGCGGTTTTCGCGGAAGCCCTGGGTGTAGCGGGTGACAGGTAAATGCCGAATCCGAGAAGAAGGCCACACGCGCCGACGTCACCTGAGCAACGACCCATTCTGTCGGATACCAGTCGTTGCGCCGGTCAGCACGCTTGTTTGCCAAACTAGCCGACTTTTCCTTATGGCGCTCCTCCACGAACGTCGCCGACGCCTGATGTCCGAGGATGTACCGTCCTGCTCGGACGGCGAGTCACCGCTGCGCGGCGCCGGAGACAATGGCGATTCACCGGGCGCGGGCGACGATCGGGCGATCGGCAGATCGTACGCGCAGGGCACGCCGCTGGACCGCGGACAGCGACTTCACGAGCTCTTCCCGGCGCGCTACCTGACGATTGGTCTGTTGGCGGCCATTGGACTGACCTTGGTCGGGGGCCTGGCAACACTGCACGTCTGGAGGCGTTCGCTGATGGACGCGTTGGCGTTTGACGCGCACCAAACAAGTGCTCTTGATTTGAGCGCCGCGGGCAACGCGAGCCAATGGTTTGCCGCGATGCTGTTGGGCCTGAGCGCATGGGTTGCAGTGTTTATCTATTCGCTACGTCGCCATCGGCTCGACGATTACAACGGCCGCTATCGCGTGTGGCTGTGGACCGCCGGCGGGTGCTTGGTGGCAAGCTTGGGCGAAACAACGACCGTGGATTTGCTCGGCCGGGGCTTGTGCGAGCGCATCGCCGGCACATGCGGACTGATCGGCTGGAATGTGTGGCCGGCGGCGGTGGGGATTCCCTTGGTGGCCTTGGCGATTCGACTGCTGATCGAAGTTCGGCGCTGCCGCCTGGCGATGGCTACGTTGACGGTGGCCACGATCGGTTTTCTTGCCGCGGCGGCGGTCGACCTCGGTCTGGTCGCGGTTGTCTCCGGCGATACCGCGGCCTTTGTCCAGCGAGGTAGCTGGTTGACCGGTTATGTTCTCATGCTAACTTCGTTCCTGTTGTACACCCGGCACGTGATGCGCGAGATTGCAGGGCTTATCGCCACACCCGCGCGCAAAGTCCGACGCAAGAAAAAGACACATGTGACCGCCAGTGTGCCCGAGATTGCCGATGTCCTTCCTCAACAGCAGCGCACGAATTCACGCACGGATCTCGATCCCGTCAAGCGATCCGTCAGCGCCAGCGATTCGTACGCATCGCGAAGCGAAACGTTGCGCATTGACACGCAGCATGAGCGCGGGTTGTCGAAGGCCGAGCGTCGACGACTGCGCCGCGAGGCGAGAGAATCTGCATAGGCGCGCGAGGTGCCGGCTATCGAATCAACCACCGCGCCAAGAGTCCGCGCGGCAAATCGCGCACCAGAAAACGCTGCGGCCGACCGAGTGATTCCAGTATCACCTCGGCCGCCAGATAGCCACTGCGTACTGCGCCTTCCATTGTCGCGGGCCAGCCGGTCGCGGTCCAATCGCCGGCCACCAGCAAGCGATCCAGTAAAGTCCGTTGCGAGGGGCGCTGACGCTCGATCCCAGGCCGGACCGAAAACACCGCCTCGTGTTGCGTGACAACCCGCGAGCGAAGCAGACGAGCTTGGGCCGCGGCGGGCCAGATCGCCGTCAATTCGCTGCACACCTGGGCCACGATGTCCTCTCGCTTGAGTCCGGTGAGCTCGCGCGACGCGCTGATCACGACTTGATAGTAATTCCCCGCCAGGTCGTCGGCCGGCTGCCGCCAGCCCCGATTGAAGATCCACTGGCTCATGCGTCCGACCAGAACGGCATGCGGCAGCGACATAATCGGGCGGTCGAACCACAGGTGGACGCCGGTGATGGGGGCCGACTCGATGCGACACAGCTCACCAATCCACGGCCACGCGTTCGCAATCGACACATCCACAAGCTGGGCAAACTTCGTCCAGGGCGCGGCGAGCAACAAATAGTCTGGACGTATCTGAGCCCCGTCGGACAATTGAGCGACGGGCCCGTCCTCCCACGAAACCTTGTGCACTGGTGCTTCCTTGTGTACGCAAACTCCGTGAGACTTGAACCAGCTCTCGATGCGCTCGCCGTACAACTCGCCTAAGGGAACTTCGGGCACTTGGAGCGGG
>CAZUPX010000215.1:0-1999 GCA_964622155.1 uncultured Planctomycetaceae bacterium
CGAGTACCAGTTCTCGCTGGCCGACACGATCAACATGGTCAACGCGGCGCTGGCTAGCGGCAATGCGACCCAGATCAACGACGTGAAGAACCTGCTGGAGATTGCCAACAGCTTCGAAGGTGGGATCGATCAGCACGGTAACGCGATCTAAGTGCGTGTGTTCAAATTCGTAGCGGAAGCGGCTCCGCCGAAGGCGGACCGATGAGATGCCCAATAGGTCGGTCCCGGCGCGCCGGGACTTGCGAATTCCGCTACCACGAGGGCGTGCAGTAAACGAAAAGACTTCCGAGGTCGTCAAGACCTCGGAAGTCTTTTTCCTTATGCAGCCGCAACGCGGCGACCTGTTATAGCCAGGGGCAACGCCCCCCTGGGATCAAACCATCAACGGACCTTCAAGCCCCAAAGGGGCGCTCTCAGGGCGCCCCGTTGGGGCTATCAGATCGTTTCTTGCACGCCAAGTCCAGGGGCGATGCCCCTGGCTGATGCAGGTTGGGCCTACGGCCCGTTGAAATATTCGACGGGCTGTGCCATCGCATGGATGCGATGACCCCGATTCCATCGGGGCGAGCCGTACGGAGCTTGGCTCCGCACTTGGCGAGGTTGAAAAATGCCACCCGTCGAGAGCCTCGGGGTCGAACGACGACGGCATTTTTCAACGGACTGCTACGGCCCGCAAGACTCAAGGGGGATAACAGCCGCTCCAACACCGCGCCAGCACTTGCATAACGTTGTTACGCGTCGGGTTGGTATCCGGCCATGAATAATCCGGGCTGGACAAGCCAGCAGTTTCACCCCAGGGGGTAAACGAAAAGACTTCCGAGGTCGTGGAGACTTCGGAAGTCTTTTTCCTTTTCAGCGGCGCCAGCGGCGGGAGCCGGACCGCTGCGGGCCGCGTGCCGTTTTTTGGCCTTATTGTTCCAGGTAGTTGTAGCCGGTGTCCCCGGCGACCAGCACGTCGTCCCCGGCCTGCCCGTACAGATAGTCCGTTCCGAGGCCACCGTCCAGGTAGTCGTTCCCGGCGCCGCCATAAATCTGGTCACCGTGCGCTCCGCCATAGAGCTGGTCAGCCCCGCTGCCCCCTTGCATATAGTCCGCGCCGTCCCCGCCCCAGGCGTTTGAGGCTACCGAGCTACCGTTGTGAAAGCTGTCATTGCCTGCGTACATATAAGCGTTGATCAATTGGACTTGCGATCGAGCAATGTCCAAGACTTGGTGTACGGTGACCTGATTCAGCGCGTTCGTGACGTTCAAGGTGATGCGTACCATCGTGACACCGTACTGCGTGTACTGGCTGATGGTAGCGGCATCGCGGTAGTCACCCGCTTGAAGCGTGACGACTCCCGTGGCGGCGTCGAAGTAGATACCGGGTGGGGGCAATGTAATTCCCAAGCTAGCAGCAAACGCTCTAGAGGAATAATCCCACACTGGCGTGGCCACATTTTGAACATTGATGGAAACGGCACTCGAGCTGGCGACGTTCCCCGCCGCGTCATAGGCTTTGGCCAACAGCGAATGGCTGCCGTTAGCCAGCGCGGTGGTATCAAGGCTCAAGCTATAGGGAGAAGAAAGGTCCGAGCCTTGCAGGTTTCCGTCCACGTAAAACTCGACTCTTGTGACGCCCACATTATCGGAAGCCGAAGCCGCCAGCGAAATCGTGCCGGCCACCGTCTGTCCATTGGCGGGAGAACTGAGCGAAACACTGGGCGGCGTGGTATCGGCCACGACGTTGTTCACCGTGACACTCACCGCTGTCGAAGCTCCCACATTGCCTGCGGCGTCGTAGGCTTTGGCCGAGAGCGAATGGCTGCCGTTAGCCAATGTGCTGGTATCAAGGCTCAAGCTATAGGGAGAAGAAGGATCCGAGCCCTTCAAGATTCCGTCCACATAGAATTCGACGTTGGTGACGCCCACATTATCGGAAGCCGAAGCCGCCAGCGAAATCGTGCCGGCCACCGTCTGTCCATTGGCGGGAGAACTGAGCGAAACACTGGGCGGCGTG
>CAZUPX010000216.1:0-2766 GCA_964622155.1 uncultured Planctomycetaceae bacterium
TACATGAGCCCGGAACAAGCCTCCGGCCAGGCCCATCACGTTGACGGCCGCAGCGACGTGTACAGCCTGGGCGTGATTCTCTACGAGCTGCTGACCGGCGAACTCCCCTTCCGCGGCAACCAGCGGATGCTCATCTATCAGGTTCTGCACGACGAGCCGCGCCAGCCGCGCAGCCTCAACGACCGCATCCCGCGCGACCTGGAGACAATTGCCATACGAGCGATGTCCAAGGAACCATCGCGCCGTTACCAGACCGCGCAGGCATTGGCCGATGAATTAGGCCGCTGGCTCCGTGGCGAGCCGATCGTAGCTCGACCCGTGGGCCGTGCAGCACGCGCGTGGCGGTGGTGCCAGCGCAACCCCCTGGTGGCCGGCCTGGCGGCGGCGGTCGTCGGCACTTTGGGCGCCGGAACACTCATTTCCACCTATTTTGCCGCCGACGCCATTGCCCAGAAAACGACCGCCCAGGAGCAGTCCAAAGAAGCCGACGCTCAAAGAATTCGCGCCAACGAGAATGCGGCCGCGCAGGCCAGCGCTGCCGCCGCCGCCGAAGCCGCCGCCGCCGAAGCCCGCCAACAGCGCGAATCCGCTCGCCGGGCGCTCTACGTCTCCAACATAAACCTGGCCCAACGGGCGTGGGAGGTCTCCGACTTCAGGCGCATGACCGAGCTTCTCTCCCAGCTCGCGCCGCACGCGGATGAAAACGACCTGCGCGACTGGGAATGGTTCTATCTGCAGGCGCAGTCGCACACCGACCTGCGGACCATTCCGCTTGACTTCTCGTTTGACTGCATCACCTACAGTAGGGACGGCCGCGCCATCGCGGCCGCCGGAGGCGATAAGGTCAAAATCTGGGATGCCGTCAGCGGCGACGAGCTGCACTCGTGGCAGGGCATGTCCGGCACGGTACGCAGTTTGGTCTTCAGCGAGGATGGGCAGCGATTAATGGCTGCGGCGTTTAGCGGCCTGATCAAGATCTTTGATGCGGATAGCGGACGTGAGCTGCAAACGTTCGTGGTAAACAAGGACCCTGCCAGGTTTCCTCCGGGTCGATTTTCTTTTTTTGTCAAGTTCACGCCGGATGGACGGATGCTGGCGTGGATTGTCGACGACATGGTGGAGATTTGGGACGTCGAAACCGGGGAAGAGCTGCGAGCATTCAAGGTGACTACCAATGCTAATTCCGACGCGACGTTCAGCCCGACCAACCAGCAATTGGCGGTGGTTGGCGGCCATGCGACACCGCAAGGTGACACAGGTTATTCGACCTCAGCAATCGGGCTGTCCGTCGTTGATGTAGACTCGGGTGAGCCAATCAAGAATCTGAAACGCAACGAGCCAGGTTCGCAGAGCGTCACTTTCTCGTCCGATGGCAAACGAATGGCGCTAGGCCGTGGCAAGGATGTGCTGATCCTCGATGCACAAACCGGCCGGGAGCTGCGCCGGCTTGACGCCGCCGGTCCCCACGGGTGCTTCAGCCTCGACGGCCGCCGCTGGGCCGCAGGCGACGGTCGGCTTGCGAGGGTCTGGGACATCGACTCGGGTAAGGAGATCCGGTCGTGCAAGGGGCACACCGACCCGGTCGGCAACGTCGTCTTTAGTCCCGACGGCAGAGCGATCGCCACGCTCAGCCGAAACGCGATCAAGCTGTGGGATGCCGAAACCGCCACCGATGCTTACAGCCTCAGAGGAAGTCACTTGGTCTTCAGCCCTGACAGCACCGAGTGCGCGTTTGTCGCGAGAAACTCAATCACGTTCTGGGACCTGCGATTCGGCGCGGCGTCCCGCGAATATGGCGATGCGCGCGTCCGAGGTCCATTGGCGTTCAGTCCGACCGGCGACTTGCTCGCGGCCGGATGCGTCGACAAGTCGATTCGACTGCTCGACGCAAAGACTGCCCGCGAGATCCGCGCGCTGCCGGAGCACGAGAAGGTCGTTACTTCTCTCGCCTTCAGTCCCGACGGCCGGTTCTTGGCAACGACGGCCTTCGGAGAAGGGGTCAAGGTGTGGGACGTCCAACGAGCCCAGGAAATCCGAACCCTTCAAGAAACACAAACTCAAAATTTCCCGGACGGAAGGACCGACAAACAAGTTCTCGGCGGATTGGCTGTCGCCTATAGTCCGGACGGTCGAATGATTGCAACCGACGCGGGTGGAAGCGGCGCAATTCTGTGGGATGCCGCTACGGGAACTCGACTTCGCCCGCTGAAACGGTCCGACGCTTCTCATTTCGTGAGGTTGCTTGCCTTCAGTTCCGACGGCCGGCTGCTGGCCGTTGCCGGGTACTTTGGTAGTAGCGGTGGACGCGTCATTGAAATATGGGATGTCGCGGCCGCCACATGCCGCACGATCGATGGTCACGCCAGTGAAGTGGTGAGCATCGGGTTCAGCCCCAGCGGCCGGCGACTGGTCTCCACGAGCCGCGACAACACGACCAAGCTGTGGGATGTCGAGACCGGGGCGGAATTGTTTAGCTTCGCAACCAGGGCGTCCGGGTCCGGCATTCAAGACTTTGTGGTCTTCAGTCCCGATGGGCGCTGGCTGGCTGTCGGCGGCGGTGGACCGCTGCGCCTGTTCGATTCAAGGATGAGCGCGCCGGATGTTCAAATGGGCCGCTTTCTCGCCCGTGAAGTCCTGCGAACGCATCCCCAGCGCAACGAAGCGATCAAGGAGATACAAACCGCCACCCGTTGGAGCCAGGCTGTCCGGAATGCCGCGCTGGAATTCGTGCGCGCCAGTCCCGACGCGCCCGCGGCAGCGAATAAA
>CAZUPX010000217.1:0-6214 GCA_964622155.1 uncultured Planctomycetaceae bacterium
TGTAGCCGAAGCCATGACAACCCAGCACGACTTGCGCGTGGATCACCGATCGGGCTCCAATGCGCGTATTTTCGTACAACACTGCGTTGGGATAGACCGTGACGTTGTCATCCAACTTGCAGCCGGCCATCAGGTGCGCACCCGAGTGGATTGTCGATCCGCGCCCGATTTCAACCTCGTCGCCGATCGTCGCGCCGGGGTACACGTCGACATCTTCGGCCAGTCGAGCGGTATGACTGATGACGGCGCCAGGATGAATTCCGGTGCGGGTGCGCGCGCGCGGCGGGCGGAAGTGGGTGACAATTGTCGTGAAGGCTCGATGCACGTCGTCGACCACGATGGCCGGCATCGTCAGCGTCTCGATCGGGAAGCCGCGGGGAACCACGGCGGCGCTGGCCGTCGTGGCGGCCAGGCGATCGGCCTTTTCGTTCTTATCGACCAGCGTAACGTGGCCCGGTGTCGCGTCGAGCAGCGTGGCCGCGCCGGCGATCTCAATCGCCACGTTACCAACCACCTCGCCACCAACCATCCGTGCCAGCGCCGCCAGGCTCGTCGGCATATCGCAATCCTTTGCGCAAAAGCGGCGTTGGGATCCGCCGCATCCAATGCTCTTCATAGGAGCTATGACAAGCGACGCAACTGTAGTGCTTTCCGGCAGTTGGGGCAATAGCGAAGATGGGTGCTGCTAGCGTGCGTCCAAGCGGCCAGCACGGCCACTTTTTGGGGCATACATCGGCGCTCTTTAGCCCCGCGGAATCAATCCAAAATCCAGCCCCAGCACGAACACCATCAGACTGATGATGAACAAGAAGCCGAGATAGTGGAACGCCACGACCACGCGCTCGCTGACAGGCCGGCGGAAGATGCCTTCCAGCGCGAGAAACACCATGTGGCCGCCGTCCAGCAGCGGGATAGGCAGGAAATTGATCACCGCCAGATTGGCGCTAAGCATCGTCAGGAAGATTAGCAGCTCGGAGACGCCTCTGGAGGCCGCCCCGCCGGCTGCTTCGGCGATCGTCTTTGGGCCGCCTAGCATGTAGGGCGAAATCTGCGAGCCGATCTTGCGCAGAAACGCGTACACCTGCGTCACCGCGTCGACGGTTTCACGTCCAGCCAACGACGCGGCTTCGCCCGCCGAGTGGGCCTTGGTGGTCGTCCACTCCATCGACAGGATGAAACCGCGATTCGGGTTGAACCAGTCGGTTGCCTCGGTCGCTTGGAGCGTCGCCTCGCGTCCGTCGTTCAATGTCAGCCGGAATTTTGTGCCGTGGGGCAGCAATTGCATTTGGGTGTTGAAGAACGGCCAGTTCATGTCGTCGCCACCAAACTTGACCGGCCCCGGTGTGCCGGCAATCACTGCGGCGTTGCTTTCGTTGACTTTCTTGTCTTTTTCCGCTTTGGGCTTCTCGGGCAGGATGATGTCGACCTTGACGATCTGGTCGCCGGGAGCCAATCGCGACACCTTGGACGGCTTGCCCTCGAATGTCAACTCGACGTTGGCCGCGGGGCTGCCGGGCTGAATCTCTTGGATAACGTTTGACACCTTGAATGCGACGCCGAGCGCGGGAACGCCAACGGAGCTGCCGGGTTCGGCCGATTCTTCGCTCCATCGTGGCTCGCGCAGCGTCACTTCCTTCTCCAACGTCTGGGTCTCGCCTGGGCGGGTCTCGCGAAACACCTTGATCTTGATCGACTCGCCGGCGCGGCGCCGCAGTTCATCAGGTAACCGCAACGGGTCGGTCGGGGCTTGCCCGTCGATCGACACGATCAGGTCGTCGGCCCACAATCCAGCCTTGTCGGCGGGCGAGTTCGACTGAATAGCCGCGATCTTACCAATCTTCATCCCCAATCCCAGCGAGCGAACCGGCCGCGGGGCAACTTCAATATCGAGTTGTTCAGGTGCCTTTACCTCGTCGGAATTGGCGGCGTTGCGGTCTTCTCGCTCGACGGTCAATCGCAGCGGTGTGTCGGGATGCCGCACCAGAAGGGCCTTGTAGTCGGCGAAGCCTTCGATCGTGTGACCGTCAATCGCGACGATGTGGTCGTTCGGTTGGAACGCGTGGGTGCTGGCGGCCGGTGTGCCTTCGTAAACCGGGTGCGGATCAGCAAGTGTGGTCGTCACCGGGTTGGCAATGCCGATCGTGGGCCGCAGTCGCTTGGGGAACAGATCGGGCCGCACGTTGACCGTGAATGGATCGGCGACGCCCTCCCGCCTGATCTTGAAATCGATGCCGCGCGACATGTCGGCCAACGCCACGGCGTTCATCAGGTCGCGGAATCGCAACGGCCGGTCGCCCGAATCGTTGATTGCGACGATCTCGTCGCCCGGCTGCAGGTTGGCGCGCCAGGCCGCTTCGCCCGGATACACGGCCGAGATGCCGCAAGCGAGGTCTTTGACTCCCATCGTGTAGGCGATCATCGCGGTCACGAAGGCGAAGATCACGTTCATGATCACTCCGGCCGAAATGATGGCCATCCGCTGCGGCACGCTCTTGGCCATGTAGCTGCGCGGATTGAGCTGGTAGCGCTCGCCATCGGCATCGAGCGTGTCTGAGCTGGTGACGGGCGTAGGCTCTCCGTCGGGTGCGCGCAGGATCGAACGTTCGCGCTCGCCGGAGGCGCGCGATGGATTATCGTCCTGGCCAAGCATCTTCACGTATCCACCCAGCGGCAGAATGCCGATGCCGTACTCCGTCTCACCGGATCTAAACCTGGCCAGCTTGAGGCCGTAAATGTCGAAGCCCAGATAGAACTTCTCGACCTTGACACCGCACCACTTGGCCACGGCGAAATGTCCCAGCTCATGAACGAAGATCACCATGCCCAGCGCGAAGGCAACCTCAAGAACCAGGATCAAGAAGGGCAAATCGAACGTGACCGCCATTAGATGCAAGCCCAACGCACTACCTCCTCGCGCGCCCACGCGTCGAGCTCGAACAGCCGCTCGAGCGACGGATGGGCCTCGAAATGATGTTGTTCCAAAACAGCCCGACAACTGGGCACGATTTCATTAAACCGCAAGTGTCCGCTGCGAAATTCAGCAACCGCCGCCTCGTTGGCCGCGTTGAGCACCACACCGGCGGTGCCGCCGGCCTTGGCCACTTCCAAACCCAGCCCCAACGCTGGAAATCGGTCCGCGTCGGCCGGTTCGAAATCCAGCCGCATGGCCGCGCGAGTCAGGTCTAGCCGCGTGGCCGGACACGGCATGCGGCGCGGATAGGTCAACGCATATTGAATCGGCAATTTCATATCCGGAGAGCCCATCTGCGCGATCACCGATCCGTCGACAAACTCGACCATGCTATGCACGATCGACTGTGGATGCACGACCACGTCGATCTGATCGGGCCGCAAGTCGAACAGCCACCGTGCCTCGATGATCTCGAGCGCCTTGTTCATCATTGTGGCCGAATCGATCGTGATCTTCGGGCCCATCGACCACGTAGGGTGCACCAGCGCGTCGGCGATTGTGACCTCAGCCAACTGCTCCGACGAAAAATTGCGGAACGGACCGCCGCTGGCGGTCAGGATCACGCGCCGTACTTCCTCGCGCCGCCCAGCCCGGAGGGCTTGAAACACCGCGCTGTGTTCGCTGTCGACCGGAACGATGCGCGCTTCGGTTTGCTGTGCGAGCGCCGTGACCAGCGGGCCGGCCACGACCATGGTTTCCTTGTTCGCCAGAGCGACGGTCTTCGCGGCTTCGACGGCCGCCCAGGTGCCGCGTAAGCCGGCGCTGCCCACAATCGCCACCACGACGATGTCGACCTCACTCAGCCGAGCCACGCGCTCGAGACCCTCGGGTCCGATGAACACTTCGACATCGGCCGGCAAGCTCGACCAGTCCTGAGCCGCCGCCGCCAGCGGGTCGGTGGCCACGATCCACTGCGGCCGCACCTTGCGGGCTTGCTCGATGAGTTGCTCCAGGCGCGAATGGGCCGACAATGCCACCACGCGCAATCGACCCGCGGAGGCGGCGATGACTTCCAGCGTGCTTTGCCCGATGCTGCCCGTCGAGCCGAACACCGCTACGTTGGCAACTTCGTGGGTCATAAAAGGCCGGGTCGCGTTGAGTCGTATCGAGGTTGCCCCCGTGCGGGACATTGAGCCGGCGGGCTCGAAAGTCCTACGTGGGCGGAGTGTCCAGGGATCGAAGTTGCCAAACGTCTTACGATTGCTGGGGTTCTGCGGCCCCCGGACGCATTTTAGGGCCAAATGGGTTGACGCTACAACCCGAACCCATGGGCTGACGCCGTTGCGATCGCGACCCCTTGGTTCTCACTGCGTTGTATTCTAAAAAGGTAGGTCATACGATTGGCTAGACGCCCCTTTCCCCCCGCGTGGTCACGCTCGTCGTAGCGATCTGCACAGTTGCCCGCAATTTGGCGGCGGCCGCCTCCGTTGGACCAGCTCGGAAACGGTTGCGAGAGTCCTTGTTGTCGCCTTGGCCTGTGGTCCTGGTACTGCCGCCGACACTTCGGACGCAAAGTGGTCGGCTACGGCTACAATGAATGTGTTAGCGTTCTGCAACCCCCTGGGGATATAGAGAACCTCTTCGATGAAAAGCGAGCGCGACAATCTTCGCAAAGGGCCCGACCGAAAAGTTTCGCCCATCAACAACAATGTCATCTGGTTTTTGCTGAGTTTGTGCCTCGTGACGGCCCTGATTGTCAGCCTGCTGACCAGCGGGAGCGAAGAGAAGATTCAGTACTACGACCTGCTCGACCTGGTCAAGAACTCGCAGCGGGCCGACGGCAAAGACTACATCGAAGTCCGCAAGGGCACCGGCGACAAGGAGCGTGTCTACCGCTACCGCAACCCGACCGAAATCAAGGTCGGCACGTATGACGCGACGGGCAAGATTATGCGCGAGATCGTCGGCGAGAAGCCCTCCGAAGAGGTCGCGTTTCAAACGAGTCTCAAGCCGATGGACAACCGCCTGTCCCGCGTCTTGGAAGAAGAAGGAATTCGCTTCGACAATGCCGAAGGACCCAGCGCCTGGAAAGCGTACATCCCGATGCTATTGGTCACGGGCTTTGTCGTGTTCTTTGTGTTCTACATGATGCGTCGGCTCGGCGGCGCCGGTAGTCCGATGGCCTTCGGCCGCAGCCGGGGCAAGATGTACGCCCAGGAAGAACTGGGCGTGACGTTCGAAGACGTGGCCGGCATCGACGAAGCCGTCGAGGAACTACGCGAGGTTGTCGAGTTTCTACGCACGCCGGAGAAATACCAGCTACTTGGCGGGCGGATACCGAAGGGACTCTTGCTGGTCGGTCCGCCGGGCACGGGGAAGACGCTGTTGGCCAAAGCCATTGCCGGTGAGGCCAATGTGCCGTTCTTCAGCCTCTCGGGCTCCGACTTTGTCGAAATGTTCGTCGGCGTTGGCGCCGCGCGAGTTCGCGACATGTTTCAACAGGCCGAAGCCAAGTCGCCGTGCATCATCTTTATCGACGAGTTGGACGCACTCGGGAAAACCCGCGGATCGAGCATTGTCGGCGGACACGACGAGCGTGAGCAAACGCTCAATGCGCTATTGGTTGAGATGGACGGCTTCGACTCGAACAACGGCGTGATCGTGCTGGCCGCCAGTAACCGGCCCGAGACGCTCGACCCGGCGCTGTTGCGACCCGGGCGGTTCGATCGCCACGTGCTGGTCGATCGACCCGACGTGCGCGGCCGCGAGGCGATCTTGAAGGTCCACGTGCAGAACGTGAAGCTCGACGAAAGTGTCGACCTGCGGGCCGTGGCGGCGATCACGTCGGGTTTTGTCGGCGCCGATCTGGCAAACCTGGTCAACGAGGCTGCGCTATTGGCGGCGCGAAAGGGCCGATCGGCCGTCGGCATGGACGAGTTCAACGAGGGGGTGGAGCGCGTCACGGCCGGCCTGGAAAAGAAACAGCGAATCATCCACGAAGATGAAAAGTTGCGAGTCGCGTATCACGAGTCTGGCCACGCCCTGGTGGCTACCAGCTTGCCGAACACCGACCCGGTGCACAAGGTGTCGATCATCCCGCGCGGCCTGGCGGCATTGGGCTATACGTTGCAGCGTCCCGAGGGCGACCGCTACCTGTTGACTCAGGCCGAGCTGGAGAGCCGTATTCAGGTGCTGCTTGCCGGCACGTGCGCCGAGGAGATGGTGTTTGAGGACGTATCGACCGGCGCGCAAAACGACCTGGAGCGTGCCAGTGCCATCGCCCGCAGCATGGTAATGGATTAC
>CAZUPX010000218.1:0-2264 GCA_964622155.1 uncultured Planctomycetaceae bacterium
GTTCGATTACTACGCGCCGCTGCTGAGCTTGCCCGCCGTGTTCTCCACGCGCCTGGAGACGATTCCGGTCGATATTCCCTACCTGTTCGCCCAACCCGATCGTATCGAGCGCTGGCGAGAGACTCTGGCAAGCCATCGCGCGTTCAAGGTCGGCATCGCCTGGCAGGGCAGTCCCGGCTATGGCGGCGACTACTATCGGTCGGTTCCTCTTGCATGCTTGGCGCCATTGGCCGGTGTGCCAGGCGTTCGATTGTTCAGCCTGCAACGGGGATATGGAAGTGAGCAGTTGGCGACGGTCGGTGCGCCGCGGGGAGTGGTCGACTTCGGCGAAGCGCTGGATGCGGACGGCGCGTTTGTCGATACGGCGGCGATCATGATGAATCTCGACCTGGTGATCACCTCCGACACGGCGATCGCCCATTTGGCCGGCGGCCTGGGAGTTCGCACCTGGGTCGCGCTGCAATACTCGCCCAATTGGCGCTGGCTGCTCGATCGCGACGACTGCCCGTGGTACCCGACGATGCGGCTCGTTCGGCAAACGCGATTCGGCGATTGGGCGGAAGTGTTCCAGCGGATCGCCACGGAGGTCGGGCGAGAGGCCGAGACCTGGAACTAGAGTTTGAGCAATTCATTCTGTCATCTGTTCCCTGCAACCTAATCAATGCCCACGATCGCCGAAACTTTCGACGCTGCTACGAAGCTGCACGACGAGGGCAAGCTGAGCGCGGCCGAGCGGCTGTATCGGGAGATACTTCAGGTTAACCCGCGCCAGGCGCTGGTTTGGCAAAACCTGGGTTTGATCGCGCGCCAGCGGGGTCAAGCAGCCAGCGCGATCGAGTGGATCAGCCGTGCAATCCTGATCGACGGCGCCCAGCCCAGCTTTCACAATAACCTGGGCGCTGTGCTGCAATCACAATCGCGATTGGCCGACGCAATTGCCAGCTATTCGCGCGCCATTGCTCTGAAAAGCGATTACGCCGAAGCTCATTGCAATCTGGGCAGTGCTCACAAGGACCAGGGTCGAACGGACGAAGCCATGGCCTGCTACTCGCGTGCCCTGCAGATCAATCCCAAGTTGGCCGAAGCTCATTTTAATCTGGGCGTGATTCATCAGAGCCTAGGGGAGCTGGCACAAGCGGCCGAGTGTTACCAAACCGCGATCGGCCTGAAAGCCGGATACTGGCAAGCATTGAACAACCTGGGAACCGTTTACAAACTCGAGGGCCGCTTCAACGAGGCACTGGTCTGCTACGAAGCCTCTCTTGCATCAGGGCATGACCCTGCCGAGGCGCACCGCAACCGGGCGCTGCTGCGGTTGCTAACCGGCGACTACGCCCAAGGATGGCCAGAGTACGAGTGGCGGTTTCGCGTCGAGGGCGCGCCTCGCGTAACCTTTCCACAACCCCGCTGGGATGGCCGGCCACTGGACCAGGGCACACTGTTGTTGAAGGCCGAACAGGGACTCGGCGATACGATTCAATTCATCCGCTATGCGCCGTTGGTGCGGCAGCGGGCCAGTTCCAAGGTCATTTTGCACTGCGCCGCCTCGCTGCAAGCGCTGTTGCAGGGGGTCGAAGGCATCGATCGATTTGCCGCCGAGGCGCTCGATCGAGAGACGTTCGATTGTTACGCGCCACTGATGAGTCTGCCGGGGATGTTCGGCACTCAAGTCGAGACAATTCCAGCAGCCATCCCTTACCTGACGGCCGAGCCGGCGCGAGTCGCTCGCTGGCGATCGCAAGTCGGTGCAACGCCCGGTTTGAAGGTGGGCATCGCCTGGCAAGGTAACCCCGGCTACGCGGCCGACTCGCAGCGTTCCGTGCCGCTGGAACACTTTGTGCCGCTATCCAACTGCCCCGGCGTGCGCCTTTACAGTCTTCAGAAGTATCATGGCTGCGACCAATTGGCTCTGTTGGCCGAGCGACTGCCGATTGTCGACCTCGGCCCATCGCTCGATCTGGACGCGGCGTTTGTCGACACGGCGGCCGTCATGGTGACGCTCGATCTGGTGGTCACTTCCGACAGTGCGATGGCTCACCTTGCCGGCGCCCTTGGGGTTAAGGTGTGGGTCGCACTGCCGAATGTTCCCGACTGGCGATGGCTATTGGATCGCGACGATAGCCCTTGGTATCCGACGATGCGGTTGTTTCGCCAGTCGCAACCCGGCGATTGGCCAGGAGTGTTCGAAAGGATCGCACATGAACTGAACGAATTATCGGCTCAACAAGGCTCGAGAAGGTAATGCCGACAATTGCCGAAACGCT
>CAZUPX010000219.1:0-5158 GCA_964622155.1 uncultured Planctomycetaceae bacterium
TCGTCCATGATCCGCAACAGCGTCTGCACCGTGTTGAAGGCCAGGTTCCCTTCCGGGCACATCCGCTCGTGCACTTCGCGCACGCTGGCCGGCCCCAGGTCCCACAGGGTCTTGAGAATCTCCAGCTCGCGTCCCGACGGGCTGCGATCGATCACGGCGGCACCTCCCTGGCGGCAAACAGACACCTAAGAACTTAGGTCATTGTGCCGCGCTGGGTCGAGCGTGTCAAGACCGAGTACCTAAAAAATTAGTTGATGGGGAGCACATTTGAATCACGGCGGGAGATTTTGCCACCGAGGACTCGGAGAACACCGAGAAGAAACATGGACATTTTCAGATCGCCGATGTCTTCGTCTCAGTGTCCTCGGCGGTCTCTGCGTTTCTAAACTGCCGACGAATTGACTAACGAGGAACTATAACGCAGAGACCGCTGAGAGGAACGTCGTGCCGTCCCGACTGTTCCCCGTCACCTGTTCCCTATGCTCTATTTACTCAGCACGCAACGCAGCCCGACGGCGTCGTCTTTCAATGTTCGCGGGGCAGCGCGGCGAAAGCTGCTGGTGAGCTGTTCGGCGGGGTCTTTCCAACTGCCGCCGCGCAGCACGCGCTGCTGGGCATCACCACTGGTGCTCCAGGCCGTGCCGTCGGTCGGGGCGCCCGTGTAGTCCGGGTGCCAGGCGTCGGCGCACCACTCCCACAGATAGCCGTGCATGTCGTGCAGGCCCCAGGGATTCGGACGCCTGGCGCCAACCGGCGGATCATTACCGGCCGCGTTGCGCGTGCTCCAGGCATGATCGTTGAGCAACTCGACGTCGTCGCCGAACGAGTACACGGTGGTGGTCCCTGCCCGAGAGACATACTCCCATTCGGCCTCGGAGGGGAGCCGCACGATCTGATCAGACCCGATCAGTTTCTCTTCACGCAGCCGGCGCGTAATCTTATCGCAGAAGTCGACGGCCTCGTCGTACGAGAGCATTTCGACCGAGTTGCGTGGTCCCGTCCAACGGCTGGGATTGCTGCCCATCACGGCCTGCCACAGGTTCTGCGGCACCTCGTAACGGGCGATGGCAAACGGATGCTCAAGAGTGACGGTGTGCGGCGGTCGCTCGGCGGCGTCACCGCCGGCACGACCCATTTGAAACGATTTCCCAAACGCACCCGCTCCCGGCGTGATGTCGATGAACTCGCGTCGGAACGTGGTCAACAGAGCCAGGTCATCGGCGGCTTGAGCCGGGCAGGAGAGCGCCGCCATCGCAATCGGGCACGCCAAATAAGTTCGCAGCAACAAGGCGCTCCACCTGCCGATCTCTTGCGTCCCAGTCTACTGTCTGCCGTCTCCTGCCTACTTCTTATCTCCCGGCCGCCCGTTGCCGGCATCACCGCCGCTGACGAGGTGACCTTCGCGAAACGCTTCGGCCATGGCCAGCGGAACCTGCGCCTCGGCCATGATCACGCGCGAGCGGTTCTCGGCCACCTTGGCTTTCATTTCCTGCTCGCGGGCGATGGCGTTGGCCCGCCGCGCCTCGGCGTTGGCCCGCGCGACTCGCGTGTCGGCTTCGGCCTGGTCGGCTTGCAGCCGCGCGCCGATGTTCTCGCCCACGTCGATGTCGGCGATGTCGATCGACACGATTTCGAACGCCGTGTGGGCGTCGAGCCCGCGATCGAGCACGGCTTTCGAGATGCGGTGCGGGTTTTCCATGACTTCGAAGTGGCTGGACGACGAACCGATCGAGGTGATGATGCCTTCGCCCACGCGAGCGATGATTGTCTCTTCGGTGGCTCCGCCGATGAGCTGAGCCAAATTGGTCCGCACGGTCACGCGAGCCCGGATGCGCAGCTCGACGCCGTTCTTGGCCACGGCGCTCAAGTGCGATTTCTTAGCCTTGGCCGGATCGGGACAGTCGATGACCTTGGGATAGACGCTCGTGCGCACGGCTTCGAGCACGTCGCGGCCGGCCAGGTCGATCGCCGCCGCGCGGTCGAAGTCGAGGTCGATGTCGGCCCGATGGGCGGCGATAATCGCGCCGATCACGCCGGGCACGTTGCCGCCGGCCAGGTAATGGGCCTCCAGCCGCCGCGTGGTGATGCCCGTGTGCGGATCGTTGCCCACGCCGGCCTGCATGGCCATGATCTTGGCTTGCAGGATCACGCGGGCATTGACCTGCCGCAGGCTCATGGCCACCAGGCTGAGCATGCTCACGTGCGCGTTGGACATGTAGGCCTGGAACCAAAGTTTGCCATAGGTCAATAGCGCAATCATGAACATGAACAGAAAGATCACGGGAATGATCAAGAGAAGGTAGAACCAGTAGCGAGGATCGACCGGGTCGCCCTTGGGAAATTGCGCGAGCAGTGAGGGCCAAAGCGGAAACATCGAAGCACCTCGTGGGTGGAGAGTCGGACACAATCAATCGGCGAACCGCCGACGGTAGGCAGCATAACACGTCAGGAGGCGACAGGCGAGCGCGGGGCGCCAGGGACTCTGTGTCGTCTGTAGCTGGCCCCGGCGCGCCGGGGCCGGGAGAAATCAGAATGAAGCAGCCGGCCTCACAGAGGCCAGCCACAAACGAAGTTGCTACTCGATCCAGCCGCCGCCCAATACCCGAGCGTTGTCGTAGCAGACAACCGCCTGGCCAGGGGCGACTCCGTACTGTGGCTCGTCAAAGGTGACTTGCAGCCGATCGGGCTCGACGGCCACGACGCTGGCCGCCACCGGGGGCGCGTTATAGCGAATCTTGACTTCCGAGCGCCTCGGCTCGCGCGGCGGGTCGACCAGCCAATTCGTGCGATCGGCCGTCAACTCCCCGCGGGCAAGCTCATCTTTGCGGCCGAGCACCACGCGATGTGTGTCGCGCTCCAGTCGGATCACGAACCGCGGCTCACCCAGCGCGACGCCGACTCCCCTACGCTGGCCGATCGTAAAGCGCTCCAGGCCGTCGTGCGTGCCGACGACCGCTCCGTCGCTGGTGACGATCTCGCCGGCCGTGGCCGATGCACCCCGCTTCGAGCGAATGAATTCAGCGTGATCGCCGGCGGGCACGAAGCAAATCTCCTGGCTGTCCTTTTTGGCGGCTACGTGCAGATCCATTTCGCGAGCCAGTCGGCGAATCTCACTCTTGCGATACTCACCCACCGGCAGCATCATCCGCCCCAGCAGCCGGCGATCGATTCCGAACAGGACGTACGACTGGTCCTTCGTCGAGTCGACCCCTCGAGCCAGGCCAGGCAGGCCGTCGCGCCCCGCGCCGGCGATCAGCCGGGCGTAATGGCCGGTGGCCACGAACTCGGCCCCCACACTGTCGGCGTAATCGAACAGCCGGCCGAACTTGATCCAGTTATTGCACATCACGCACGGGTTGGGAGTGCGGGCGGCAGAGTACTCGTCAATGAAGTAGTCGACGATCTGGCGGAACTCGGCCTGAAAGTCGATCGCGTAAAACGGAATGTCGAGCCGCTCGGCCACGCGTCGCGCGTCGGCCGCGTCGCTGGCCGTGCAGCAGCCCTGCTTGTGATCGAGCCGGTCAAGGACCGGCAGCGGAGTAGGCTGTAGGCCGGAGGCTGGAGGCCGGAGGTCGGAATTACAAGCGCCTCCCCTCTCCCCTCGTGGGAGAGGGTGGCGAGCGGAGCGAGCCGGGTGAGGGGGTGAACTAGGCTGTAGGCTGTAGGCTGTAGGCTGTAGGTCGGAACGGTCTTGATTTTTTGCTCCGGCCTCCGGCCTCCCGCCTCCGGACTGCCCACCCTCACGCCAACCCTCTCCCATCGAGGGAGAGGGAGGGAGAGCACACGTTGTCACCGGCGGCTCGCCGTGGCGCATGAACACGCCGATCACGTCGTGCCCCGCGGTGCGCAGCAGATGGGCCGCGACACTACTGTCGACGCCACCCGACATGGCCAACACAATCCGCGACACGGCATCGTTCTCGTTATGATTCCAATCCACCCGATGTCCAATCAACCGCATCAAGTCTAGCGGTCAAGGTAACTTTGGACAACGCGGCGGATGGTCCGCAATCAGCAGCCCCGCAGGCTGAATCGGGACGAGCCGCGTTTAGGGGCGTCGGTCATTTCGAGAGTCGGCCAGAAGTGCTCGTTTGTTCGCGCTGGAGTGCCTGGTGCCGGCTCCATGCCAGCCAGCCGAATAAGATCGCCCACAGCAGCAGCACCCCGAGAAGCGCCCGGAATCGGAACCAGCCTCGATGCCACATGGCAATAAAAACAGTGGCGTTCAGCACAACCGCAAGCATGCCCGTCTTGTGTGTTGCGACGCGGCGACTCGACAAAAATGGTCCCTCCCACGACGAGATCCACGCGATGATCGCCGCCAGTGGTATGAGCCAGAGCATGATCATTCGCAAGCTGAATTGAAACCGATCACGGCGCGCAACAGCCAGTACCGCCAGCAGCATCAACGCTGGAAGTGCCAGCACAACAGTCGCCAGAATGGCTTGCTCGCTCACGGCCGGCATCCTACCAAAAATGCGCCGGCGCTTTCAGCCTGACATCCAAGTGCATTTGTTCAGCGCCGCGGCCCGCCATGGTTCGATCACGTCTACTTCCCGTGAGCTCCGGCGCGAAGTCGCCACAGTTTCCAAAGCAATTGATCGGCGGCTATGGCTTTGGCGAGGGAACCGAGCCGGGAGCGGTCGCTGTCGCGTTCTTGAGTTGTCGCTCAAGAAACTGGACTCGATCTCGAAGAAATTGCTCGGACTTGTCGGCACGCAGTTTCTGGATGTCAAGCTCATGTTGAAGACGCGTGATCGTCTCAAAGTCATGCAGCTTCTGGTCCTCGCGTTGCCGTTCGCGAATCAGGAACGCGGCTATCAGGACCAGCCAGAAGAGGCCCTGCAGGCTGAACCTGAGCCAGCGCCGTTTTGGTGTTTCGCTTGGGGGCGTGTCTGGCCGTCGAGTAACGAGCCACATCAGCATCCAGGCAATCGCGACAACAAAGATCAGTCCGAAATCGCTAATCGTGTTGATGGAGTGGCCTTCGCTCATTGGTAGACCTCAGGCGCGGTGACACGCCGGCTCCGTTTCCTGAGGTCCCCTTTCAAACCGGACGTGCGGATTTCCCGCATCCGGCTTACCGATGGTCTTCTCATGCAGCATGCACGCCTCCGGGATAACGTAGCCTTCCCACGCTTCTGACGGAACGTCACTC
>CAZUPX010000220.1:0-3026 GCA_964622155.1 uncultured Planctomycetaceae bacterium
ACGAATTCTACGCCACCTCGCTGCTCGCCGATGACGGGAAAATCCGCGGCGTAACTGCGATCAACATCTACAACGGCCGCGTGGAAGCCATCGCGGGAAAGGCCGTGATCCTGTGCACCGGAGGCGGCGGACGGGTCTTTCCTTTTACGACCAACGCCGCGATCAAGACCGGCGACGGCATGGCGATGGCCTATCGCGCCGGCGTGCCGCTCAAGGACATGGAATTCGTGCAGTATCATCCGACCGGGCTGCCGGGCACCGGCATCCTGATCACCGAAGCGTCGCGCGGCGAAGGGGGCTGGCTCAAGAACAAAGACGGCTACCGTTATCTCCAGGATTATGGTCTCGGCCCGCCGACGGATGAGCCGACGCACCGCAAGATGGAACTAGGCCCGCGCGACATCCTCTCGCGCTGCCACATGCAGGAGCTGGCCAAGGGGCGGACTTTCGAAGGACCCTACGGCCATTATGTCCATCTCGACCTGCGCCACCTGGGAGAGGAGATGATCAACAAGAAGCTTCCCTTCGTGCGCGAATTGGCCAGCAAATATGTCGGGATCGATCCGGTTTACGAGCCGATCCCGGTGCGGCCGGTGGTGCACTATATGATGGGAGGAGTCCACACCGACAAGAACGGGAAGACGCCGCTCGAAGGCCTGTACGCCGCCGGAGAGACCGCCTGCGTCTCGATCAACGGCGCCAATCGGCTGGGTTCCAACTCGCTCACCGAGTGTCTGGTTTTCGGCGCGCGCGCCGGGCGCGCTTCCGGGCTATACGCTGTCGGCCAGCCGGCCCCTTCTTCGTCGCGTCTCGACGCGCTGGCGCGCGACGAACAGCAGCGCCTCGACCGGCAATTTCTTAAAAAACAGGGCGGCAAGGAGAAGATCGCCGGGATCCGCGAGGAGATGCAGAAGGCGATGGAAGACGGGTGCGGGATCTACCGCAAAGAAGACGACATGAAGAAGACCTGTCAGCTCTTGAGGCAGTTGCGCGAGCGCTTTTCCAACATCGCCATCGAAGATCACGGGGACGTATTCAACACGCAAGTGATCGCAGCTCTGGAGCTCGACTTCATGCTCGACGTGGCGGAGGCGGTGGCCAACTCGGCCCTCAACCGGAAAGAATCGCGCGGATCGCACACCCGCACCGACTTTTCCAAGCGCGACGATGCGAATTTTCTGAAACACACTCTTGCCCACCGCACCCCGGATGGGCCGAGGATCGAGTATCTGCCCGTCACTATCACCCGCTGGCAGCCGGAGGAAAGAAAGTACTAAGGATGAAAAGCAATGGCTGAACCGACTGTAACACTGAAAGTTACCCGCTACCGTCCGGGAAAAGATTCCGCTCCGACCCTGCAAAGCTACTCGGTGCCGTATCGCCAGGACTGGGTTGTGCTGGATGCGCTGAACCATATCAAGGACCAGATCGACGGGACGTTGAGCTATCGCTGGTCGTGCCGCATGGGCGTGTGCGGCAGTTGCGGGATGATGGTGAATGGAGTTCCCAAGCTCACCTGCGCAGCCTTTCTGCGCGATTATCAAGGTCAGGAGATCCGCGTCGAGCCGCTCGTCAATTTTCCAATCATCCGCGACCTGGTGATCGACATGAACGATTTTATGGACAAGTTGAAGAGCGTAAAATCGTGGCTCGTGCGCAAGGTCGAAAAGCCCGTCACGGAGGGCGAATACCGCCAGACTCCGGCCCAGCTCGAGGCCTTCCACCAGTTTACCCAGTGCATCAACTGCATGCTCTGCTACGCCGCCTGCCCGGTTTACGGCCTGGAGCCGGAGTTTCTGGGTCCTGCGGCGATCGCGCTCGGATACCGCTACAACATGGACTCGCGCGACCAGGGGCAGGATCTCAGGCGGGAGGTATTGGGCGGCCACCACGGGGCGTGGGAGTGCACCTTCGTCGGCGAGTGCACCGAGGTCTGCCCCAAGCACGTCGATCCGGCCGCGGCCATCCAGCGCACCAAGGTCGCCCTCGCGAAGGACTGGTTCAAGTCAGTGCTGCTCCCATGGGGAACGAGATGACCCGTTCGACCTTTCGACAAGCTCAAGGCCCCGAGGGAAATCGAGGGGCTAAGCTCTCGTTCGAGTCCGAGCCTGAGGGCTCGTCCCTCAGAGTCGAGGACAGGATCATCCCGAGGAGGATCGAAGGATGAACGGCACAGCAGTCAGGCCGGACAAGGCCAAACTCTATTACCCCAAGATGTCGGCGACGTGGTGGCTCAAGAAGCCGGCGTATCTTCTCTTCATGCTGCGCGAGCTGTCGAGCGTTTTCATCGCCATCTTCCTGGTCGTTTTTCTGATCCAACTCTCTCAACTGAGCGACGGGCCCGATGCCTATGTCGCGTTCGCCCGGAAGCTCAGCTCGCCGGGTTGGATCGTGTTCCACATCGTGGCTTTATTGTTCGCGCTGCTCCATAGCGTGACCTGGTTTCAATCCACCGCCGTCGTCATGCCGCTCAGGCTGGGAGAACGGGAATTGCCCCGCAATCTGGTCTTCGCTCTGAATATCGGCGCCTGGGTGGCGGTGTCGATGGTTATCTCGATATTGTTTCTCGCGCTTCGAGGTTGACCCATTCGACTAAGCTCAGGGTCATCCTGAGGAAGATCGAAGGATGAACATGTCGTCGAACAAAAACATCGAGCCGCTTTGGTGGGGGCTCTTCTCAGCGGGCGGAGTGGTGGCCGCTTTTCTGGTCCCCATCCATATCATCATCTTCGGCTTTGCCGTGCCCCTCGGCTGGATAGCGGACACGGGCGAGCTGTTCCGCCACTGGCCGGTCAAAATCTATCTTTTTGTGCTGATCGCTCTCCCGCTCTACCACTGGGCTCACCGATTCTACTTCACCGTGAACGACATGCGCCTGGGAGTTCCGCGCGAGCCGCTGGCTGTGCTGTGCTACGGCGGCGCCGTTGTCGGAACCGTGATGACCTTATGGGTTCTGTTGCGGCTGTAAAGGCCAGAAAGCCCGGAGGTTCAAAATGGCTGAGGAAAAACTTACTCAGGCCGAGTTC
>CAZUPX010000221.1:0-4518 GCA_964622155.1 uncultured Planctomycetaceae bacterium
AAGAGATCATCGCCAAGAATCTCAAATCGCAAGGCGGTCGCGACGCACTGCTGAACTTGAAGGCGGTTGAGCGAAAGGCCACGGTCAGCGTTGACGGCGCCTTTGGCCAGTTGGAAGGGACCGTCGAAGAGGCCGTCATTCCCTGGAAAAAAGCCCGCCGCGGTTTGGACCTGGGCGCCTTCGTGCAGAAGGACGCTTGGAACGGCACCGTCGCCTGGCGCGAGGGCATGAATGGCCTGCAAGACCTCGATGGCCAGGAAGCCGGTCAGATCAAGCAGTCAGCCGACCTCAATCCCTTAGTGATGATCGCCGAGCGGGGTACGAAGGCCGAGAAGCTGGACGATGAAACCGTCGACGACGTTTCCTACTACGTCGTCAAGCTGATGCCCAAAGACGGGCCCGAGGTCAAGCTGTTCATCGACAAGGAGTCTGGCCAACTGAAGCGCACCACGCTCACCCAGAACAATCCGCAGTTCGGCGAGGTACAAATCGTCGCTCAGTTGTCGGGCTACGAAGAGTTCGGCCCAGTCAAGCTGGCTACCAAGAGCAACGTCGAGATTGGCGACGTCTTGAAAATCGAAACCACCTTCACCGAAACCAAGGTGAACGGCAAGATCGACGAGTCGATTTTCGACAAGCCCGAAAAGCCCAAGGACGCGAAGTAGTCGGCTGGCGCAGAAAATTATAGTGCTGCTCCCAACAACAAGAAGGAATCGGATCGGATCATGGGAAACAAAGACCGACGCAAAGAAAAAAAGAAGCCCAAGCAGCCCAAAGAGTCGCCGAAAACCGCCAACCCGGGCAGGCCGGCTGGCGGCAGGCCGTTGAAGTAACATAGGCGATCCGAAGCCGACTTGAGTCAACGCAGCCGACCGGGCAATGCGATCGGTCGGCTGTGTGCGCTTGGTCCCCTATCCCAATTGCGCGCGCCGCGCCAGCAATTCGATGTCCGGAAGTTTCTTGGACACCTCCTGATAGGTGCGGCTCTCCGTGAGCGCGCAAATCACGACGGGCAGCGGCTGGGGCCAGATTTCCACGAGGTCCGCTTCTCCCGCGCCGTCAGTTTTGAACGCCAGATGCTCGATCGGCGGAGTAAACTCAGCCCGCACGCTCGGCTTGTTTCCGCGGGCGTCGAAGCGGTACCAACCATACTCTTCAAAGTGCGCGGCATTCAGTCCATGCAAGCAGAATGGCGGACCTTGTTCGGCGATCGAGAGTCGTTGATAGCAAAATCCGGTCGGGATGCCATTGGCACGCAGCAAGGCGGCGAGCAAGTGGCTCTTGGCGTAACAATAACCCGTGCGGTGCAGCAAGACGTCGGACGCCCTGCAAGTCACCGGGTTGAGCTCGGCATCCCCACTGTGCAGGATTTGATCGCGGACAAACTCAAAGCATCGCTTGGCAATTTGCAGCTTGTCGGCGCAACCGCCGGCCAGCTCGCCGGCCTTGGCCGAGACATCCACATGACGCCAGTCGATGTACTCGCTCGATTCCAAATACGTTTGCACCGTACAAGCTCCCGGTAGGCTGTTCGACAAGCTCTGATGCGCCCACTGGCAACAAGGTTCGCCCCAGACTTCCCAGGGCGTTGCCTTGGGGCTCCTATGTTGAACGCGTTCGGCGTCGAAGAGCCGATCCCTGCCAGCCGTTGCATCATGCGGTTGCGCGTCGTGCAAGAATTGGTCGGAGTCGGACAAACGGTCTCCGTACCAGACCTCATCGCGACCTGCTTTGCAACACGCCGAGCGTGTATGATGAGAGTCCAACCGTCATAGACGTTGTCCCCAAGTTGGATTTGCCGAGAATGTTCGCGCGTTTTCGTTCGCTGAAGGAGCCCGCCATGTTGACAAAACAGAGAACGCAAGCAACTCCACCAGACGGGTCTTCGCGACGGCTGCTCGAGAGGCGAGATATCCTCAAGCGTTCGCTGGCAACCGCCGCCCTCGGCGCCGGCTCCAGCTTCCTGGGACCGTTGGCCAGTGCCGATGAACCGCAGTCGAATTCGAAACCGCCGATGTTCAAAGTCGTCGACACGCATCAACACCTGTGGGAACTGAAACGATTTCGCCTCGCCTGGACGGCCGCCAACCCGGCGATGGCCCGCGATTACACGATGCGCGACTATCTGGCGGCCACGGCCGGCATTCCGATTGTCAAAAGCGTGTATCTGGAGGTCGACGTCGATCCGGATCAGCAGCAGGCCGAAGCCGACTACATTACCGAGCAGTGCCGCCGTGGCGAGGGACCGCTGGCGGCCGCCGTCATCTCGGGTCGCCCGGCCGCCGAAAACTTCCACGACTACATCACACCGTTCAATGCTCACCCTTACGTCCGCGGCCTGCGCCAGGTGTTGCACGGCGAGTCGACTCCGCGGGGTTACTGCCTGCAAAAGCCTTTTGTCGCTGGAATCCAATACCTGGGCGAGTTGGGCCTGAGTTACGACATCTGCATCCGTGCCGCGGAGTTGCCCGACGCCGCCAAACTGATCGACGCCTGCCCCGGCACGTCGTTCATCCTCGATCACTGCGGCAACGCCGACCTAAAGCAGAAGGACCAAACCGCCTGGAAGCGCGATATCGCCGAAGTCGCACGGCGCAGCAACGTAGTTTGCAAGGTCTCGGGGGTCATCGCCTCGGCCACGCCTGGCAAGTGGACACTCGATGATGTGGCGCCCGTCGTCAATCATACGCTGGACGTGTTCGGGCCGGACCGGGTCATGTTCGGCGGCGATTGGCCGGTGTGCACACTCGGGGCCACCTACAAACAATGGTTCGACGCGCTGCGTGCGATTGTCGCCGCCCGCTCGGAAAGCGAACAGCGCCGCCTGTTCCACGACAACGCGATTCGCCACTATCGGCTGGCATAAAGGTCGCTGGTAATGCCATGTCGCCTGTCACGGTCGACCGCGCGTGATATGGCTCGCCGCGCCGTGATCCACGTCATCGCGCTCTCGCTTTGCGTGGCCATCGCACAGATGACGAGCGCCGAGGAGTCGTCCCTGGTGATCGACGGCTGCTCGGTATTTGACTCTCACTCGGGCAAGATGCTTCGCGACCGTACGATCATCGTTCGCGGAGAGCGTATCGTCGCGGTGGAAGGGCAGGGGGCCGACGCATCCGGCGCGACGCACATCGACGGGCGCGGAAAGTTCGTGTTGCCGGGCTTGATCGACGCTCACGTTCACCTCGTGCACGTGCTCGATTTTGCCCATGTGACGGGCGACGAGGTGCTGCCGCTGTATCTGGCGGCGGGCGTGACGGCGATCCGCAGCACCGGCGATGAGATCGTGGCCGCCACGCTGGTGTCACACTCCGCCGCGGCGCATCCCGACTCCAGCCCGCGCGTGTTCACGTGCAGCCCGCTCTTGGACGGCGAGCCGCCGATCCACCGCGACGTCGGCCGCGCGGTGACCGACCCCGCGCAGGTTCCCGCGCTGCTCGACGAACTGGTGGGCTGGAACGTGTCGACCCTCAAGATTTACGCCGGCACGGCGCGCGACGTTGGCCGGGCGATCATCAGCGAGGGGCACCGCCGGGGATTGTTCGTCACGGCCCATCTGGGCCGCTACTCGGCTCAGGACGCCGTGGCCGACGGCATCGATGGCCTGGAACACATCTGGTCGGTGTTCAACTACTCGATCCCCACGGAAGTCGCGGCGCAGAAGGGGCATCGCGGCACGCTCGACCTGGACAACCCCGTTTGCAATGCCCTGGTCGTCGAGCTGGCGCGGCGCAAGGTCTACGTCGATCCCACGCTGGTCGTGTTTCGCAACATGATCTTGCTGCCCGACGTGCCCGAGGTCCACGATCACCCCGACAATGCCCTGGCTCCGCGTCGGCTGCGCGAGTTCTGGCCGAAGTATCTGCTGCGCAGCGGCTGTCCACAGGGCGGAGCATTGGAGGATCGGCGACGCGAACTGGCGAAGTATCGGGAGCTGACCGCCAAGCTGCATCGGTCTGGAGTGCCGCTGTTGGTCGGCACCGACTCGCCCGAGCCTCAAGTGACGCCGGGCTTCTCGCTGCACCAGGAGCTGGAGCTGCTCGTCGAGAGCGGCCTCTCGCCGGCCGACGCTCTGCGGGCCGCCACGCTGCATGGCGCGACCGTACTCAAACAAGACAAGCACCTCGGCTCGATCGAGCCCGGCAAACTAGCCGACCTGGTCGTGCTCGACGCCGATCCTCTGGCCGACATCCGCAACACCCGGCGGATCGACATGGTGATCCGCGGCGGACGCGTCTGCCGGCCGGCCGAGCTATTAAAGCTGGTGCCGAAGGAATGAGGACCTGTTGAAAGTGGCACCTGGCACGGGATATCGCAATAGTCATGGACGTCACCCCACGGTTTTAGTAGAAGGGACAGAAGCAGCGTCGGAGCATCCTGTACCTGGCTTGGCGTTTTTTCTGTAGCTGGCCACCGCGAGGCCGGCCCGCGTTCTGTTGCAAAACTCATTCGTCTACCGCACCAAGGCACCTTCACCATGGACCTGACTCGCGTCCATAAAACCGATGACATGGTGCG
>CAZUPX010000222.1:0-1925 GCA_964622155.1 uncultured Planctomycetaceae bacterium
CGTCGTCGGCAAATGCACCGTCGCCGAGCCCGCCCTGGAAATGGACTCTACGTTCCCCTTCCCACTCGATGGCGGAGCCGGTATTTGCCCCGGTTCTCGATTCTCGCTCCTCGCGTTTTGCCACTGACATCTGACACCCGAAACATGACACCCCAATTGCTCGATCCGAATCGATCCGAATCAAAGGGGTCAGGACTGAATGGCATTAACATTTGCGTAAGTCATTTGTCAGCCAGTTCTTTCTTTAGCTGTCGTCGCGGCTTGGTCATGAGGGGGTAGGACTTGGGGCGTCGCTTGCGAACGCGTGGTTCGAGCCGATTGGGGCGGTAGGGATTCACGACCAGCGGCGGTAGTTCGTCGCCGGGCCTGGCCGATTGTAGCCAGCGTAGCGCGTCAATAAAGCTGATGCGGTTCAGCTCCACATTCTGACGGCTGGCCGCCTCCAGCATGACTTGGCGGACCAGGTTGTAGACCAAGGCGAAGACCTGCAATTCCTTCAGCACGCCATCGACCGTCTGGCACTTCAGCACGTCCATCTTCATGGTGGTTTTCAAGTGTCCGAAATTGGTCTCGATTTGCCAGCGTTGGCAAAAGAGAGATGCCAAGTCCGACAACGAGTAACGCTCCGCGTCGAGCAGCGTGGAGACGAGCGTAATCTGTGTTGGGCGAAATCCCCGCTCTTGAATCGTATAGCGCAGTTCGCGAACCACGATGGCAGCGGGCAACGTCGCAAATTGCTCGCTGCTCATCCAACGCGGCTTGGTCGTGGACTTGAACCATTCCACAATCTGGTCGGTTTTGCCCAGTTGTCGCAGCCATCGCGAACGCGGCTTTCCTTTGATGTGAGCCGCCTTTCCTGTGCCCCGTACGACATGCGCCCGCCCCGGCGTGAAGTCCACGATCGTGCCTTGATGCATGCGCAGGACGCCGTGGACTCCACGCTGTAATAGCAGCGCCAAATGGGCGAACGAGCAAAAGCCGCAGTCCGCCACGAGCACGTCGTCCGCTCGCAGTTCCGGGTGCAATTGGGTCGTCTTGGACAGGTCGTGCGTCCGCAAGGGCGCGGCCAGCATCTTGGTGATCATGCCCGTACCCACGTGCAA
Source organism: uncultured Planctomycetaceae bacterium (assembly GCA_964622155.1). Classification (GTDB taxonomy): domain Bacteria; phylum Planctomycetota; class Planctomycetia; order Pirellulales; family PALSA-1355; genus CAZUPX01. The sequence goes on from CAZUPX010000222.1 coordinate 1,104, forward strand.
CAGGGCCAGCCAGTGGGCAGTGGGAAAACCACACCCCAGTTTTTGCTGGCCAGGCTGTCCAAAGTGGGCCTGGAGCTCGGGAGTATCCGGCATCGAGAAACTCGAACCATCGACATGGAACACACGGTGTCCGAGCCAACGCCCCGTGTCGAACGTATCTTGTTGCAACTGCTCCACGCAGCGTTCCAGCAACAAGCAAAGCGCCGCCAGGTCGAGACGCATCCGCGCTCGGCAATAAGCGGCCGCCGTGAACGACAGGCCGGCGAGATGGGAGAGATGCTCGCAGGCCGTATTGCCATGCAAGATTTGCAGAAAAAAGATCTGGATCGTGACGATCGGATTAAGTGCCGAATTGTGCCACGCCATGCCGGCATCACGGCAAGCCTGAGCGACCGCTGCTGACGATAGTTCTTTTGTCCAGTTCTGCTTGAATCGATCAACGATCTCCGTAATACTGCGCATGGTGGCGCCTCCTGGGTGAAAGGAATTGCTGAACAACAATTCCCCTACGCAGGAGGTGCTGCCTTCTTCTCACGCAAGCAACGATGCGATAGCAATGCTTACTCGTTGTTTAGCCGCGAGTTACGGAAATGTTAATGCCATTCGATCGAGACCACTACTATTCCGGCTATTCCGGCTCGATATCCTGTCTTTTTCGGAATTTGGCGAACTGGCTTAGCTAGTTGCTCACTCAAAGCAATTTGCGCAAATTTGAGGAGGTTCGGTCGAGGTCATCATTTTCGCATCTTCCTTGATTATTCGAAATGGTCTAAATTGCTTCGCGGCATATTATGTCATCTAATCTGAAATAGATTGGGCTGG
>CAZUPX010000223.1:0-5375 GCA_964622155.1 uncultured Planctomycetaceae bacterium
AATTGCGACCGGGTGCGCGGTTGATCAACTGTGCTCGTGGCGGAATCTACGACGAAGCCGCCCTCGTCGAAGGGTTGCAAAGCGGGCGCATCGGCGGCGTCGCGCTCGATGTGTTTGTCAGCGAGCCGTGTACTTCCAGTCCGCTGTTCGGCATGCCCAACGTCCTGGCCACGCCCCACCTGGGTGCAAGCACTGAAGAGGCGCAGGCCCAGGTGGCGGTCGAAGGGGTCGAGCTGCTCGTCGATTACCTCACGACCGGCGCCATCCGCCATGCCGTGAACATGACCCCTTTGGACGTCAAAACACTCTCCGAGCTACGCGGCTATCTGGACGTCGCATATCGCCTGGGCCTGCTGATGGCGCAGCTCGAGAGCGGCAGCATTCGCCGCTGCACGCTCGAGTATCGAGGTGACGTGGCGAACAAGAATACAAAACTGGTTACGGCCAGCTTTGCCGCGGGGCTGCTGGCCAACGCGCTGGAAGAAGACATCAACATCGTCAACGCCGAGGTGCTGCTGCGCGAGCGTGGAATCGAGTTGATCGAGCAGCGGCGCAGCGACATGGGCGCGTTTAGCTCGCTTGTGCTGGCCGAAATCGAAACGTCAAACCGTTCCTATAAGGCCGCCGGCACGGTGTTCGGAGTCGAGTTACTGCGACTGGTGCAGCTTGACGACTTTCGACTCGACGCCTACCTGGATGGCGTGCTGATGATCTTCACGCACCGCGACGTGCCGGGCATCATCGGCACCGTAGGCACGATCTTTGGCGCGCACAAGGTCAACATCGCGCAGATGGCCGTAGGCCGCAATACCAAGGGGGGCGAAGCGATCGGCGTGCTCAATCTCGATCAGGCCCCGCCGCAGGTGGCTCTCGACGAAGTGTGCAATCACCCCGCCATCAAGAGCGCGACCGTCATCAAGCTGCCCCCCGCCGGCGAACGCCCCGCGTGGCTGGCGGGGTAGGACTCGATCCTACCTGACGACCAACTCTCGGACCATTCGGAGCCGTCTTGTGCGCGGACGGCAGGAAGCCAAGAAATCGCGAACCATCCACCACAGGATTTTGGGATCGGCTTTCGCCTTCGACAGGGCATACGGCAGATAGGCCTTGCCGTAGGGCACGTAGACGTGAACGGCCAAACGCTCGGCGTCGGCAAATCTCAACACCTCGCGCATCGGAAGTCCGTACAACAGCTCAAGTTGGCAGGATGTACTCGCGGCTCGCAGTCGCTCGACGGCCTGCGCCACCAGTGGCAGGTCGTGACTGGCCACGGCCACGTGGCGCGCGCGGCCGGCCAATGCGTCGATGACTCGCAGAAACCCGGCGCGCGGATCGATGCTCGGGTCGGCCGGATCCGACCATTGGCCCTTGACCACCCGCACGGTGATACCGCGTTGGACGGCCCAGTCGGCGTCGGCGACGCTCCGCTGCCAGCGTCCCGGCAGGGTATAGCTCAGATCGGCGCCACGATCGAGGAACTCGCCGAACAATGCTTGCGTCTGCTCGGCCGTGTCCGGGCCCAATGCATCGAAGTGTACGCGGATTCTGCCGCGTGCCGCCCGCTCGACGATTTCGTCCATCAGCTCGCGAGAATAGCCCAGCGACGGCACTTTGATGGACACGTAGCCATGTTCGTAACCCTCAAGCGCCCCGATGCATGCCAGGTACTCGTCAGCCACGCCGCGTGGGAAGTCGCCGGGCCCGTCCCAATATCCGAGTGTTACACCCAGCCCGCGTCCGCAAAGTCGGGTGACCAATTGATCCGCTTCACTCAATGTGTCTCCGGCAATGAAGGCGCGGGCGGCGCGACGCGCCAGTGGCCGGACGCAGTTCGAGGCCAGGTCGCGCGCGGCGCCGACTATTCGCATGGCTGCCTGCCCCACTTTCGACAGGCAGTCGCGATCGCATCGGCCAATAACGCGCTGGCACCCCGCACACCGAGTGGATAGACACGCAATGAAACGTAAGGATGCTCGGTCAGGGTCCACACTCGGGTCCAATCCTCAGCTTGACCAAGAAACTCGTATCGCGACAATCCCGCTTCAACCGCGTAGCGAATCGTGTCGCGCATCAGCAGCAAACCCGGCGAGCATTCCGAAAATTTGGCGTCATAGCCGACTTTCAAGAGCCAGAAACCGTCGCCGTGCTCGATCGCCAATTGCATGGCCGCCACACGATCACCGATCCGCAGGAAGCAGATGCGCAGGTTGCCGGCAGTGCATGCCGCCTGCGCATACTGACGATAAAATACCGCTCGAACGGAATCGTGCGCCAGCGCCGTGCGAGCCTGACCCTTCCACGATCGAGCCTCGACTTCGAAGGCCGTGTCCAACAAGCTCGGCAGATCGCACAGATCGGGCGTGTGGATCTGGGTCGTAACGGGGCCAAGCTGTTCGGCCCTGCGGCGGGCGCGACGCAGATCGCTGCGGCGGCCGGCATTCAAATGCGCCTCTGGAGAGACCCACTTTTCATCCAGCGCGATGTAAGGGCATGACGGCGCCGAGCGCGTCACGATGACGGCCCTGCCCCACAAGCGACGCTTCAACTTTTTCAGACTCAGCGAATCGGCCCCAATGCGCTCGAAGAAAAGCGGAGCTCCAGACCACGCCAGCGCCGACACGACCCGATCGAGCGCTCGCTCGTTTTTCCACACCAGGTCCAATGGCTCAAACAGCTCGCCAACTCCGGCCATGCATAAGCGGCGAACGCCGTGCAGCCGCTTTTTCACCAGCGGCGCAATCGCTTCAATGCAGTGCCCTCGCGCCGCGGTCACGATATGCGGCGTTGCCTCGGAAAAAACCGCCATCGCCGCTCGAATCCAGTCGAAGTGGGCAAGCGGGTAGTTTGCGTCACGATCGAATTCAGCCCATGCAGCCTCGATTCGGTCGACGTCTTCCAACGATCTGGACGTGACCGTCCGCAGCCGAGGGGATGTCGACCGAGGGCCGGCCGGTACGCGGGTTTCGAGGACTGGTGCCATACAGCAAAACTAGCCCACTGTGGACCTCGGCGAAGCCCCCGATAGCCGGCTACGACGGGGGGGAGGGCCCCTTGGTCACCTTGTTAAGAGGTTGAACGCGGGACGTCCGGAATAACCGCTACAACCCAGTGATATTGGGGAGAATCCGCAGTTTGTGTTGACGGAATTCCTTACCTAGGGCGCACGGACTACCGATCATTATTAGGCCGAAGTCGTCGAGGATGCCTGCCGGCCTCAGTGCGACGTACGCTTGGATCGCCCCTGGTCTCGTGTCTATAGAGTTCTTGTGGAAAAGGATTGCCGCATGTCGGCCTCGATTAGCAATCTCGAATCGCTCGTTTCTTTGGCGATCGAACGGCATCCGCATTTGAAGAGGCGAAAGGTCCACTTTGAGACGCACGCGGGGCGCGTCGTGCTACGGGGCACCGTCAACTCGTACTACCAGAAGCAGATGGCGCAGGAAGCCGTGCGGCGATTGCAGGGGGTCGAAGGAGTCGACAACCAGTTGGAAGTCGAATGGTCGATTGCGACCTGCTGACCGAGAGACACGCGGGCGCGCGCAAGCGCCGGCGTGAGCATTCCGCCCGACGATCTCGTTATCGGGGTTGCGGCGGTCGGGCATCGCCCATTACCGCCGCTTCATAATCGCGGTAGTGTCCGAACACGCCGTCCAGACCCTCTTCGGCCAGCACTTGCTCATTGCTGGCGTCTAAGCCGCAGATCCGCATCATTCCGTCGTGGTTGGCCGTTTGTTGGTGGAGCCACAGAAGCTGTTCGAGCAGCAGGCTATCGAGTTGGTGGATTTCACTCATGTCGAGGACCACTCGATGAGTGAGATTCTGCTCCAACAACGACCAGACCTGCTCGGCCAATAGCGGTGCGGCTTCGTGCCCGCCGGGAACTCGCTGGGGCCGCACGAATAACCACTCCGGACCTCGCTCAATGTGCAGATCCCAACCACGCGCACACGAGGCGTGAGCCATGAGAAATCGCTCCGTCAAAGACAAGAAGGGCCGCCTGATTTACGAGGAGCGAACGCGCGGCGCAGCGGCGCCAGGCGCTCACGTGCATCTTACCTTTCCCTTGGCTGTTGACAATCCCATCCATGAGATTTCACGCATCGGGGCCCTTGAAGGGCCTTGGTCGACGCGCGATACTACCCGTCGGACCTCGACCGATGCTATCACTCGAAAGGAAACTCACCTATGTCTCGCTCCGGAGCAGTCACGTTCAAAGGCAACCCAATGACCCTGGCCGGCGAAGCGGTGGTCGTGGGACAAAAGGCTCCTGACTTCAAACTGCACAATTTCGATAAAGGCGCGCTGGGCACGATCACCCCGGCCGACCTGAAGGGCAAGCCGACGATCATCAGCGTGGTTCCGTCGCTCGACACACCCGTCTGCCAGGTCCAAACCAAGAAATTCAACGAAGTGCTGGCAACCCTGGGGGACAAGGTCAACGCGATCACCGTCAGCCTGGACCTGCCGTTTGCCATGAACCGCTTTTGCGGGGCCGAGAGCATCAAGAACATGCGCGTGGGCAGCGACTATCAAGACCGCAGCTTCGGCAAAAACTGGGGCATGCTGATCGAAGAGCTGAAAATCCTGGCCCGCGGCGCATTCGTGCTCGACAAGGACGGCAAAGTGATCTACGCCGAGCAGGTCAAGGAAGTCGCCAACGAGCCCAACTACGAAGCCGCGATGAAGGCCCTGAACAGCGTACTTTGAACGAATGGCTATTGCGACTGGGGCCTACTTCTTCAGCATCGACTGCACGGCGCTTCGCGCGGCCTCCAGCGCCTCGCCGAGTTTCTCGGGGTGCTTGCCGCCGGCCTGGGCCATGTCGGGCTTGCCTCCGCCACTGCCGCCGACGACCTCGGCGGCGCTTTTGATCCATTGACCGGCGTTCAGGCCGCGCTCGTGCAAGTCTCGGCTGATGCCAGCGACCAAGGTCACCTTGTCGTCGGCGGCCGAGCCCAGCATGACGGCCACAGGGCTGGCGGTCTTGCGCAATTGATCGATCAGTTGCCGCATTGCTCCGGCATCAGCGCCAGGCGCTTCGGCGACGACGATCTTAATCCCGTCGAGCTGGCCTGCCGAGGAGAGCAACGCGTCGGCGGTGACCTGGGAGGCCGGCCCGGCACTAGCGGCGTGCTTCTTCAAGTCGCGAAGCTCCTTGACTAGTGCAGCGACGCGCTGCGGCAGGTCGATGGCCGGCACCTTCAACAGCGCGGCCGCCTGGTGAAGGGCCGACTCATGCGCGCGGACTTCGGCCAACGCCGCTTGACCTGTCAAGGCGGTGATGCGGCGCGTGCCGGCGGCCTTGCCCTCTTCGCTCACGATACGGAACAGGCCGACTTGCGCGCTATTGTCCACGTGCGTGCCGCCGCACAGCT
>CAZUPX010000224.1:0-2039 GCA_964622155.1 uncultured Planctomycetaceae bacterium
CGCACCAACTGCCCGCAGGCGGCGGCAATGTCGGATCCCAGCGAGTAGCGGGTCGTCACCGGGAAGCCGGCCGCTTTGAGTGCCTCGGAAAACGCCTCGCGCCGCGGTCGTTCGCTGGGGGCCAGTTGCGGCGATTCGGCAATTGGATTGTATGGAATCAGATTGACGTGTACGTCAGCGCCGCGCAAATAATCGACCAGGGCCTCGGCGTCGTCTAGCGAATCGTTCACGTCCTTGAGCATTAGATACTCGATCATCACCAGATGACCCGTGATGGCCGACACTTCGTCCAAGGCCGCACGCAAGTCGGCCAATGGATATCGCTGAGAGATTGGCATCAGCCGTCGTCTGATCTTCTCGCGAGCGCTGTGCAGGCTTAGCGCCAAACGCACATCGGGAAAACGCCGGGCACAGCGGATCATGGCCGCGGGAATCCCCACCGTTGAAACCATGACCCGCTTAAGGTTCAAATTGAACGCACGGCTGTCGCTCAATACGTCGAGGGCCGCGAACAGCTCGGCCTCGTTGTGAAACGGCTCACCCATGCCCATGAAAACCAGGTTGCGAACCTGGCGTCCTTCGACCACGAGCATCTGGTTGACACGCACCAGTTGATCGAGGATTTCGGCGGCCGAGAGATTGCGCGTCAACCGCATTTTGCCCGTCGCGCAAAAGTCGCAGGCAGCCGCGCAACCGACCTGCGTGGAAACGCAAAGTGCCGTCCGTCCCGACGTCATCCGCAGAATCACGGCCTCAATCGCCAGCTCGTCCGCCGTTCGAAACACGAGCTTGCTGGCGCCGTCCAATCGCGAATCCTCGCGGCACGAGCAGCTCAAAGCATGAAAATCGATTCGGTCGGCCAATGACGCACGTTCGGCCTCGACCAACTCGTGGATCGCGCAGTCGGCGGACAGCCGCTTCTTGTAAAATGCGTTGCGCATCCGCCGCAGCCGCTCGGGCTCGATTTTGTGACGCCGGCATGCGATGTCGACCGCAGCGCTGTCGTGGATGCTGATCATTTCGTAACTCCCCTCTCCCCTCGCGGGAGAGGGTTAGGGTGAGGGGGGCCTTTGAATTGGCAACGTGGCCACGCATTCACTCGCACGTTGCCCATCGAGCGAGAGGAAATTTGAGTCATCACTTTTGTGCGGCGATGGTCAACGCCGGCAGCCACGTGCACAAATAGTACGCCTTGGGCACTGTCAGCTCGATGAGGGCGGACAGGTCGATCGGCGCACGTCGGCTTTGCTGACCGAAGAACATCTGCTCCATCAAACCGAGAGTCCGTTGAAACTTGACCACTTTCACCTGCTCCTTCTCCAATCCAGCTAGCTCAATGGCGCGGTCGATGGCATCTTCGACAAAGCCCAGCCGATCGACCAGGTGGTTATCAAGAGCTTGTTTGGCGGTGAAGATGCGGCCGGTAAAGACGGTCTGCTGGGCGGCCTCGTTGCCGCGCAGTGCTGGACGGCTATCAAGCACAATTTGTTTGAAACCCTCGAAGCTGGAATCGACCAATCCCTGTAGGATCTTTTGCTCCTCCGCCCGGATTGGCTCGGGCAGCTTGCGGGTTGGGCTGCCCATCATCTTCAATGGGTTGCTGGCGATCGAGTCGTCTTGAATCTGTACCTTTTCCATCAGACCGGTCAAGTCGTAGTGCGGAATGATCACGCCGATGGAGCCGGTCCAGGTTGTCGGCTCGGCGTAGATCGTGTTCTCCTCCTCGCCGGCGGCCATGGCAATGTAGTATCCGCCGCTCGCAGCGATGCTACCCATGCTGACCACCAGCGGAATCTGTTTGTCTTCGGCCAGTTTCTTCAAGTGATGATAGATGTAGTCGCTGCCGGTGACGGTCCCACCGGGCGAATCGATTCGCAATACGACCGCCTTGACGCGATCGTCGTCGCGCACGTGATCGATCTGCTTCTTGGTAAAACCTTCTTCGCCCATGATCACGCCGTCGACCGAGATGATGGCCACCTTGTCGCTGGCCAGACGGCTGAGCGAGTGCCAGCGTTCAGTCACCTCGCTATCGACGC
>CAZUPX010000225.1:0-2210 GCA_964622155.1 uncultured Planctomycetaceae bacterium
CACGACGTTGACCGACGAGTTGCGGCGGCGGACCACCAAGCTGGAGAAGGCGCTGGCCCACGAGGGCACCGGGGCGGCCGAGCAGCACGCGAAGCACTATCGGGATGCCGTCATCCCGGCGATGGGCGCCCTGCGCGACACGGCTGATGCGCTCGAAGGCCTCGTCCCGCACGACACGTGGCCGCTCGCCACGTATCGCGAGATGCTCTTCATCAAGTAGCCAATTCCAGTCGCCCCGAAAGCCTGTGCAATTTGCCCAGGCCGAACCAGCCGTACCACGCTTGTGCGGTGTGGGCGAGTTCGCGCGCCTCGGGTCGCGGCGGACAAAAAGTTCGACCCTGGCGCGCCTGTTGCATCGCGCCGCCGATTTCCTATGATGGCACGCTGGTAGATTTACCAGTTTTCCGTGGAGCGACCAATTGGAGTGGCACTTAACGCGGTCGAACAACTAGCGTGCGTGCGTGTGCGAGTGTACACCACAGACTTTACATCACAGCGGCGCGCGGCTGATCGGTTGCTCGGACAGTGTTCACAGGGCGGCCAGTGAGCTCGGCGGGCATCTCTCTGTCAAGGCGAAAGGGACTAGTATGGCTGCGAAAGACGAAGGCATGACACCCAAGGAAGTATTGGCCCTGTGTCGAGAAAAGGATGTCAAGGCGGTCGACCTGCGGTTCATGGATTTCCCCGGATTGTGGCAACACTTTACGATCCCCGTCAGCAAGCTGGACGAGGATGTGTTCGAGGACGGACTCGGTTTCGACGGGTCGAGCATCCGCGGCTGGCAGGCGATCAACGAGAGCGACATGCTGGTTGTGCCGCAGCCCGCAACGGCGTTTCTCGATCCCTTCACCGAATTGCCCACGCTGGTGATGATCTGCAACATACAGGACCCGATTACGCGCGAGGATTATTCGCGCGATCCGCGTAACGTGGCCCGCAAGGCGGTCAATTATTTGAAGAACACCGGCATTGCCGACACGTGCTTCATCGGCCCCGAGGCCGAGTTCTTCATCTTTGACGACGTGCGTTTCGACCAGAACGCGCACGAGGGTTACTACCACATCGACTCGGTGGAAGGCGAGTGGAATCGCGGCCGCGATGAGGGTCCCAACCTGGCCTACAAACTGCGATACAAGGAGGGCTATTTCCCGGTGCCTCCAGCCGACCAGTTGATGGACATCCGCAACGAGATGATGCAGACGATGATCGACTGCGGCTTGGATGTTGAGGCCCAGCACCACGAAGTGGCTACCGGCGGCCAGAGCGAAATCGACCTTCGGTTCCAGAACCTGGTGCGCATGGCCGACCAGATGATGATCTACAAGTACATCATCAAGAATGTCGCCAAGAGGCACAACAAGACCGTCACCTTTATGCCCAAGCCGCTGTTTGCCGACAACGGCTCCGGCATGCACACGCACATTTCGCTGTGGAAGGGTGGCAATCCACTGTTTGCCGGCAGCGGTTACGCGGGCTTGAGCGACATGGGCCTGCACGCCATCGGCGGCCTGCTGCGCCATGCACCGGCCATCCTGGCGTTCTCCAACCCGACCACCAATAGCTACAAGCGCCTGGTGCCGGGCTACGAGGCGCCGGTCAATTTGGCCTACTCGCAGCGCAATCGTTCGGCCAGTTGCCGAATTCCGATGTACAGCCCCAGCCCCAAGGCCAAGCGGGTCGAGTTCCGCTGCCCCGATCCCAGTTGCAATCCCTACCTGGCATTCGCGGCCATGTTGATGGCGGTGATCGACGGCATTCAGAACAAGATCAATCCGGGCGAGCCCCTGGATAAGGACATCTACGATCTTGCGCCGGAAGAGCTGGCCGAGGTGCCCAAGACCCCCGGCTCGCTCGACGAGGCCCTGGAAGCGTTGCGGCGCGATCACGAGTTCATGCTGCGGGGGGACGTGTTTACCGCCGACGTGATCGACACCTGGATCCGGTACAAGACCGAGAAAGAGGTCGATGCGATGCGGCTGCGGCCCCATCCGTACGAGTTCTGCCTGTACTACGACATCTGACGCGCGTCGGATCCGAACGTCGATTCGAATGGTGCCACGGGTGGCTCGCAAGAGCCACCCGTGCTTACTTGCTCGCTACTCGATCCCAACGGAAGCCCCATGGCCATCACCGCCGAGACACTCAAGCGTTTGGCGCAGTTCGACACGCCCACGATTTGCAACGTGATCGAGTTGTTTGGCGTCCGACCG
>CAZUPX010000226.1:0-1665 GCA_964622155.1 uncultured Planctomycetaceae bacterium
GTGATGCGATTGAGCGCAGGGTCAGGCGTTTCGATCGGTTCGCCAAACCGTTCGGCGACGCGTGCGGCGAGGGTCGATGCACCTTTCACCGACACCTGCTGGCCGAGGATCGACCGCCACGCAAGTTCAAAGCCATCGAGCGCCCCCGGCAGCCGCAACCCGGGCAGCTTCCTAACCGCGGCGCCAATCGTTTTGTCGGCCGAGAGATGGGCCGCGATCACATCGGGCCGCGCCCCTAGGTCGAACAAGCACCGCAGCCGAGCCAATAGCGGCGCGAGCACCGACATGAGCGAAGCGGAAAACTCAACCGACAGCGTGTTAGCTCGTTTGCCCGGCGACACGATCAGCCATCCCTGCTGCCGGCCGACCGCCGCGGTGCGCAAGTAACGCTGGCCGTCGACGCGCTCGACGCCAGCAATCGCCCGGGCGGCGAGAAACCGCAACATTTCGGCCCAGGCCAATGGCGGGCGGTAGCTGAGCTGCAGTCGTAAGGGTTCACCGTCCGTTGGCCGATCCGGGTGCCATGCCCGCGCTTCGCGGGCATGCTTGTCATCGACTTGTCGATTTACCGTGCGACGGAGTTGCCGCGGCGTGAGCCGGTAGTGCGAACGAAACAGGGCGTTGAATCGACGCAAGCTCTCGAACCCGCTGGCTAGCGCGACCTCTGTAATCGGCAGTCGAGTCTCGCTCAAAAGTTGCTTCGCCAATAGCAGCCGATGGGTCTGCGCCAGCCGAATCGGAGAGACGCCCAGCTCGCGCGTCACAGCTCGTCGCAGTTGTCGCGAGCCGAGGCCCAACTCGCTGGCCAGCGATTCGAGACTGCCGCCATGATCGAGCGCCCCGGCTTCGATGCGCGTGGCCGCGGCGCGAGCTACGCGGCCCACGGCATCAACCGACGAATGGCCCGGCGCCAACTCAGGCCGGCACCGCAGGCACGGCCGGAACCCGGCCTGCTCGGCAGCCGCCGCCCGCGAGAAGAACTGGCACCGATCGTGTCGGGGCGTGCGCGCCGTGCACACCGGCCGGCAATAAACTCCGGTCGTGGTCACGCCAACAAAGAACAGCCCGTCGAATCGCGCGTCACGCGTCGTCAGGGCCCGATAACAGCTCTCGTGATCCAGTTCCATGCCCGAATTGTACTCGCCAGGCACCGGTCGTCTCGCCATTTTCGGACACGACAGCTAAGAATCTTGCCACCGAGGCCATCGAGAGCAGTGGGAACTACTGAAGAATAAAATGGCCATACACATGTTCTCATTTTTTCGTCCCGTCCGCCTCATCACTCTCGGTGATCTCGGTGGCCAAATCCGAGCAGCTACCGAGAATCCGCCGGGTCCAAATCGACCGGTTCGATCACGCGGCGGCAATCGGGCAGTGAGTCGAGGAACAGCCTGCCGTAGGGCTTCGTGCGCACGCGCGGGTCGAGAATCACGACCATCCCGCGGTCGCGCTGCGAACGGATCAGCCGGCCGAAGCCCTGCTTGAGCTTGAGCACGGCCTCGGGCAACTGATAGTCGAAAAACGGATTACCCCCGGCGGCCCGAATCGCTTCCTGCCGGGCCTCGAACAGCGGCCTGTCCGGCACGCTGAACGGCAGCTTGGTGATGATCACGTTCTGCAGCGCGTCGCCCGGGACGTCCACGCCCTGCCAGAAGCTGTCCGTGC
>CAZUPX010000227.1:0-4112 GCA_964622155.1 uncultured Planctomycetaceae bacterium
TCCGTACGTCATCGGCCGGCTGTGCTGGGAGTTTCCTTGCGTGGTTCCTAGCGACTGGAGCGCGCAGAAGCTGCGGAAGCCCGACAACCCGCAAACGGTGACGGATTTTGAGAAGGCGCTCGACGCGGCGGTGGCCAAGCAGGGCGTGTTCACGCTGATTTTTCATCCGCACAAGTGGATCAAGAGCGAGCAGATCGTCGAGCTGATCGACTATGCGGTCGAGAAGCATGGCAAGAAGATCAAATTTCTCAATTTTCGCGAGGCCCACGAGCGGCTGACGACGAACCTGCTGGCCGGCGAGCCGCTGCGCGCCGCCGATGGCGGTGACAACGGCGTGCGTCTGCTCGATCTCAACGCTGACGGCTATGTGGACGTCGTCGTCGGCAACGACCGCGTGCGCCAAACGCGGCTTTGGTCGCCCAAGGTCAGCAAATGGATCGACGGAGATTTTCCAGCCACGCTAGTGACTAAAAACCGCGCTGGTGGAACCGAGGACGCGTGCGCCCGGTTTGGCGTTGTGCGCGACGATGGGTGTGCGAGCCTGATCGTGCGCAATGATCGAACGTCGGGTGGCTGGAATATCAATGGCGACACCTGGGCCAGCGATCCGACGCTGCTCGACGGGCTCATCGTCGATGGGAATCAAGTCGGCACTGGCCGCGAGGGGCGCGATCAAGGCGTGCGGTTGCGCGACCTGGATGGCGACGGCCGCGCAGAACTCATACTCGGCGGTCCACGACAACAGGCCGTGTTCAGTTTCGAACCCGCTCAGGGCTGGAAGAGCTTGTCGTTCGCGCTGCCCGAGGGAACCAGCATTGTCGACGGGCAGGGTCGCGACGCGGGATTGAGATTTGTCGACATCGACCTGGATGGGAATGCCGACATCATCTATTCCAATGAGTCGACCTATGCGGCATACCTATTCGAGTCGCGCGACAAGGGCTGGGCCCGCAAACTCGTCTCGGGCAAGCGCAGCGACCCCAAGGCGATTCCCGCGATCGTGCGCGGCGGCACCAACAACGGAGCCTGGTTTCACGGCCGGCACCTGTGGGTGCAAAATGAAGACACCGACAAACTGGCCGACGTGGTCGATCGCAAATCGCTTGATGACCTGCTGGTTGACGTGCTGTTTCCCGGCCCGCGCTCGCCCCAGCAGTCGCTGGCCGTGACGTATGCTCGGCCGGGATTTCAAGTCGACCAGGTCGCGGCCGAGCCGCTAGTGGCGGATCCGATCTCGATGGCGTGGGGCCCCGACGGCAAGCTGTGGGTGGTCGAAATGGGGGACTATCCGCGCGGCGCCGACGGCAAAGGGAAGCGCGGCGGCGTCGTGCGATGTCTGGAAGACACCGACGGCGACGGCCACTACGATCGCTCGCACGTGTTTCTCGACGATCTGGGTTTTCCGACTGGCGTGACCGTGTGGCGAAACGGGATCATCGTCACCTGTGCGCCTGGCATTCTGTATGCGGAAGACACCGACGGCGACGGCAAGGCCGACAAGCGCGAGGTGTTGTACCACGGATTCATCGAAGGCAATCCGCAGCATCGCGTCAACGGGCTGAAGTGGGGGCTCGACGGTTGGCTGTACTGCGCGCATGGCGACGCGGTGGGCGGAAAGATCAAGTGCCTCAAGAGCGGCGAAGAGGTCGGCGCCAATGGCCGCGACTTTCGCATCCGGCCCGACAGCGGAAGCCTGGACCCGCAGTCGGGTCCTTCGCAGTATGGCCGCAATCGCGACGATTGGGACAATTGGTTCGGATGCTCGAACAGCGAGCCGATGTACCAGTTCGTGCTGGACGATCACTACCTGCGCCGCAATCAACACGTGCCGGCCGCCAACGGCCGCGTCGACGTCTCGGAGCAGCCGGGCGTGTCCGAGGTCTTTCCGCGCAGCCGCACCATCGCTCGTTACAACGACCTGTACGCGGCCAACCGTTTCACGTCGGCCAATAGCGCGATGGTCTATCGCGACGACCTGTTCGGTCCGGCGTACCAGAACAACACGTTTGTCAGCGAGCCGGTGCACAACCTGGTGCACCGCGAAGTAATGCGAGCGGACGGATTAACCTTCACCAGCCGCCGCGCCGACGACGAAAAGGACAGCGAGTTTTTGGCGTCGGCCGACAATTGGTTCCGGCCCACGACGTTGACCACGGGGCCCGACGGTGCGCTGTGGGTGGCCGACATGTACCGCCAGACCATCGAACATCCCGAGTGGATTCCGATGGAGGTACAAAAGCAAATCGACCTGCGGGCTGGCGCCGACATGGGGCGCATCTATCGTGTGTATCCGCTGGGCACCACGCCGCGCAGGATTCCGAGGCTCGATAAACTGTCGACCGCCGGGCTCGTCGCCGCGATGGACAGGCCCAGCGGCTGGCAGCGCGACATGGTCCAGCAGATGCTCCTGTGGAGCGACGATCGCTCGGCCGTCGAGCCGCTGGTGGCGCTGGCCGCCGATTCGAAGCGCCCCGAGGCACGCGTGCAGGCGCTGTGGACCTTGGAACTCCTTGGCGGGCTGAAGGCCGATGCAATCGCGCAGGCGATGTCCGACGCGCATCCCGGCGTTCGCCGTCACGCAATCCGCCTGAGCGAGAGCCATCTGGCTCAAGCCCCGCCGTTGGGCGAGAAGATTTTGACGCTGGCCAGCGATGCCGACATGCACGTTCAGCTTCAGCGTGCGTACACTTTGGGTGAGTGGAAAGACCCGCGTGCGGGCAAAGCCTTGGGTGACCTGGCTCTGGGTTTTCAGGACAATCGCTTCATCACGGCCGCCGTGCTCAGCTCGGTCACGCCGGAGAATCTCAAAGAAATCGTGGCCACGGTCCTGGGTGTCGAAGGGGACAAAGAGCCGCCGGCCGAAATGGTCGAACAGCTCGTGGGACTGGCCAGCACGCTGGGCGACGACGCGACGCAGGCCGCGGCGCTTGCGCGAATCGGCAAGTCAACGTCCGGTCAGTACGCCGCCTGGCAACTTACGGCGCTAGCCGGTTTGCTCGATGCGCTGGAAAAACGCGGCACATCTTGGGAAAAATACGACGAGGCCAAGGACCTGAGCAAGATTTTCGAGTTCGCCCGCGAGCTGGTGGCCAACAACGAAGCACCCGACGAGCGGCGGCTGTTGGCCGTGCGGCTGTTGGGACGCGGCGAGCAGGAGCGGACGTCGGACATCGCATCGCTGGTGGCACTGCTGGTTCCGCAATCGAGCGGCGCACTGCAGACCGCGGCAGTCAGCGCCTTGGGACGAATCGATTCGCACGAAGTGCCGCGTGCACTTGTTGCGGGCTGGAAGAATCACTCGCCGGCAGTCCGATCCGAAATTCTCGATGTCCTGCTCAGCCGCGACCCGTGGGTCGAGCTACTGCTGTCGGCCATTGAGAACAAGCAGGTGCCCGCCCCAGACATCGACGCCACGCGCCGGCAGCGACTGGCCCGCTCGAGCGATGAGCGGATCAAGCAGCGTGCCGCCAAGCTGCTGGCCGGCGCGATCGAAAAGAATCGGGCGCAAGTGCTGGCCGACTATGCCAAGGTGCTGGAACTGACCGGCGACGTTCAGGCTGGGTCCGTGGTGTTCAGCAAGCGTTGTTCGGTGTGTCACCGGCTGCGTGGCGCCGGTTACGAGGTTGGACCCAATCTTGCCTCGCTGACCGACTATTCGCCGCCGTCGCTCCTGGCCGCGATGCTCGACCCCAATCGGGCCGTGGAAGCGAAGTATGTCGATTACCTGGCTGTCACCACCGCCGGTTTGAGTTACACGGGTCTATTGGCGAACGAGACCGGAAACAGCGTTACGCTGTTGGGGCAGGAAGGGAAGCAACAGACGATCTTGCGGTCGGACCTGGAGGTGTTGCAGGCCACGGGCAAATCGCTAATGCCCGACGGTTTGGAAAAGGACCTGAGCCCGCAAGACCTGGTCAGCGTGATCGCGTTTCTCCGCTCCTCGGGCGCCCCGCGCAAGTCGTTTGGGGCCAACAACCCGCATTTGGTCAAGCCTACGACCGATGGCACGTTGCAGCTTTACGCTACGAGCTGCGAGATCTACGGCCCGACGATCGTGATGGAGCCGTCTTACAAGAACCTGGCCAAGTGGCAGAGCGAAAACGATCGGGCCG
>CAZUPX010000228.1:0-13040 GCA_964622155.1 uncultured Planctomycetaceae bacterium
AAGGGATCCCCCCATGCCGTCCAACAAGAACCTACTCTGCCTGCTGGGAGCGATTGGAATCTGCCTCTCCTCATCCGCCGCATCCGCACAAACGACGCCCCATCGCGGCTGGCACAATGGCCCGGTATGCACGTACGGGCCTGACGGCAGTTGCACTCCGAACCGCGGATCGTATGGGTACTACCCGACCAAATGGCGTCAATGGCCGACAGCGTATCCCACTGCCGCAGCCAAACCACAGCCGGAAGTCGTCAACACGCCCTCGGCCGAGCCGACTCCCAAGCGACAATCCGACGAGCCCAAAGCGCGATCGGACGAGGCGTTCGAAGCGCCGAGTCAAATGGGGCCTGAGCAAGGTCCGGCACCATCGATGACGCCTCCGTCCGACGATCTACCGAGTCAACCGCGCCGCGAGCCATCGATGGATGAAGGACCACCGGCGATGCCGGCGAATCCGGAACAAGCAGCGCCGCTCGACAGCTTTCCGATTCCTCCGTCAGCGATTCAACCGCCGGACATTGAGGACTCTCCGCCGACGATGCCCACCGACGATCCGTTCAAGGACGATCCGCCGCAGCCGCCTAGTTCCTCGGAGCCAGAGTCGCGACGCAGCGAACTGCAGCCGGCACCAACTGAAAAGGACATTTCCGATCGAAAAACTGCTCCTGACTGGCCCGTTACGGCGAGCGATCCGAACGCGCCGCGCCAGTGCACGCCCGCGTCGGTCGGCGATCAAGGGCCGGCGCTGCTACCGGCCGCGAGCAGCGTCGAGTTGGAAGCGCCGAACCAATTGTCGACAAGCGGACCGCAAAAGCAGAACCCATTGCGGCTGACGACGCCGGCGCCACGGACATCACAAGTTGTCCGAGCGGCACATTGGACGAGCGATGAGATCAAAGCTCCGCCGGCGGAGACCGTCCAGCGGCGCAATCCGTTGCGGCCAAACTAATCGGGCGTTCAATCGGTTGCAGCGCTGGGGCGTATTCATCTTGACCGCCCGTTTGGTTCGTGCCAGACTTGCTCGCCACGTTTGGCCCAGCCGTCGACATCTGCTAGCACGACTGGCGGATCGCCAATCGATCGGGCAAGGAGACAAAAGTGTCGGACTGGAAAGCACCCTTGGCCATGGCGCTGGCCAGCGTTCTCACGGCGTGCGGATGCGGTTCGTCGAATTCTCGCCCTTCGGGCGCATCGGCCAACGGTGGACCCGATCGGGTCGTCGGTGAGTTTCTGGAGGCCGTTCGCACCGGCAACGACCAGCGGGCCGGCGAGCTCTTGAGTCCTCTTGCGCGGCAGCGCACCTCTGAAATGGAAATGGTGGTAGCACCGCCGGGCAGTGACACGGCGAAGTTTCGCGTGGGTGACGTTGAGCTTGTCGAGGGCAAGGCGCGCGTGCACAGCGAATGGACCGATTTGGACTCTGACGGTCTGTTGCATACAGACGAAATTGTGTGGATGCTACGGCGTGAAACGATCGGCTGGCGGATCATCGGAATGGCGACGAAGGTTTTCGTCGATCGGGATCCCGTGCTGCTCAATTTCGAGGAGCCCGTGGAGATGCTGCGACAGCAACAGCTAGCAGAGGAAGAATTGGCACGCCGCGACCGAGATTCTGTCAAAAACTCCCCAGCTTCGGCGCCTGAACCTCTTGGGCGCGTACGCTAACCACTGGGGGCGACTGGACTTCTCGACACGGCGCGCTGCCGAACAGTTCGATTATCACAATCGCAACGATGGCGCGCTTGTTAGGCGATGTCAGCAGCGTAATATCTTCTGCCGCTTGTTGTTAAGGCTGCGTGGAATGAAAAGGGACCCATCCGGGTTCCTTTTTTGTTGGCTGGAATCGTAGCTGGACAGCGGCCAATGGTGGCCTATTTTATAAGAGCCGCAGGGGCCTACATAATCCCCAAAACTCCACACTAACCCAGCGCATTCATATTCTCCTGCTGCCGCTTGACAACAAGACCTGCCATGCTAATTTAAGCAACCTAGACTGTGCATCCAGAAAAGCCTCTGTAATCCGCAAAGGCTTACACGCGGTCAGAACTTGCGTTGGGCAAGTCTGACAGCAGGGGGTGCCGGACTTATTGCCTGCTTGAGAATTTGCTCAACTGATTGCCGTCACAGTTGGCGCAGAACGTAGGACGGCATTTAGCGTTTTTGGACCCGTACGTTCCGGTACCTTGTAGGAGGATTCTCGATGAGTCGCACGTTAGTTTTGGGCATCGCGATGTTCTTCGCGGTTGTCGGCTTGGCTTTGGTTGGCAACGAGCAGACCGCGATTGCCCGTGGATGTGGTTGCCACGCTCGCTGCAATGGTAATGGTTGCAATGGTAATGGTTGCCACAGGCGGGAACGTTGCCATGGTTGCCACAGGGAGCGTTGCCACGGCCGTCGTTGCAATGGTTGCAACGGCTGTGATGGTGGCGGTTGCAGTGGTTCGGCTCCGGCTGCTGAAGGTGCCCCTGCTGGCGCTCCGCCGGCTCCGGCTGCCCCGGCCGCTCCGGCCCCGAGTGGTGCTTAATAAGACCGTTCTGAGCCACGGCGTCGATCGGCTCGTCCGATGGGTGTCAGGATGCTTGGACGAGTTGAGTCGCGCGACGTACGGTGACTTCCAACTCAGACAAGTGCCGGCTTTTCAAGCCGGATCTCGACTTGAGATCCGGCTTCTTTTTTTGCACGATGTTGGTATTGCCGCTCGCGAGGCGGTGTGTATTTTCAGTCACATCGGTCGCGTACGAGGGACGATGAATTGAGGATCGTCGAGCCGCTCCCGGGCTGGCAACGTTATTGCTAGCGGGCAATGAGATTGAGGTGCGAATGCTGGGTCGATTGTCATCAATTCGTCCGGCCCGATAACTCGCCGTGGAGTGTCCGATGGCCCAGCCCGATCCACCCGCCGGCCCGCAGTGGAGTGCCGAAGTGCGGGCGTGGGTCAGCTTGGCGCTATTTGCGCACCTGTTCGCGGTCTTCGTGGCGGTGACGACGTATACACGGCCGAGCGAGATGCAGTCGCAACTGCATCGGCTGTTCGCCCCGTACTTGCGAAATCTCCACTTGTCGCCCTATCTGGTGTCGTATCCCCTGGCTCGCTATGACCTGACACTCGGTGGTCCGAGTGACGCCGATTTTACTTGTGAAGTTGAGTTGGAGGGTGGTGACGTCGACGGCGGCATATTTTCGATTCCCGAGGCCGGCTTGCGGCCGGCGGTGCGATATCGCCGCTATCAAGCGCTGGCAACGGCGGCCGGCTCGCTGGCCGTGGACGAGGGGAACGACGACTTGAGCGGAGTCCTGCCGGGCGCGATCGCCGGCTCCATGTTACAGAGACATGGCGCCACACAGGGAGTCGTTCGAGTGCGCGCCCAGTACCCGCCGGAGTTCGAGCAATTGATCGAGGCAGGGCCCAGCCGCGCCGTGCCCGTTGGAAGTAATCGCGTCGTTTACGAGGCGCAAGTTTTCGTCAGCGACGCCGGCGTGGAAGTATTGAAAAAATCGGCCACGCTCGAAGTGTCTCCCGTCGAAAGCTCGAATCGTCCCCCGGCACGACGACCATGATGCGCGCGATGAGCCAGTACTTTTCGCAAGTCGCCGCCGCGTTTGGCCGCGGTTGGACCCGGTTCTGGTTTACGCCTAGTGATCCGGCAACGCTTTGTGCGATCCGGTTGCTCGTTGGTTTGCTGGTGGTCTACTTGCATGCCACGTTGTCGTGGGACTTGATGGCGTTTTTCGGACCCGAGGGAATGCTGCCCGCGGCCCAAATCGCGCCGCTCGAGGCCGACACATTTTCGTATCTGAACTACGTTTCACAACCGGGCGAACTGTGGGCCGTGCACCTGGCGGGCCTGGCGGTATTGCTTCTGTTTACCGCCGGCTGCTGGACACGGTTGACGTCAATTCTCGCGTTGATCGTATTTCTGTCGGACATCAACCGCGCACCCATGATAGCCGGCCGCACCGAAAGCGTCGCGGCCATGCTCTTGTGCTACTTGTGCCTGGCGCCGTGCGGCCGGCGATTTTCCATCGATGGGCTGATCGGCCGACGAAGGGGATATCTGCACGGCGGCTCCTCCACAATGGCGACCATCGCCACGCGGTTGATTCAGATTCACCTGGCGCTGCTGGTCGGCATGATGGGCCTTTCTCAGCTTTCGAGCGACGTGTGGTGGATGGGTACCGGAATGTGGACGCTCATGGCGCGAAGGTCGCGGCTGGTTGATACGACGTGGCTGGCCGCCTGGCCCAAGCTGATCAATTTCTGGACGCATGCCGTCGTATTTTTCGAGCTCTGTTTCGGCGTGCTCATCTGGGTTCCCTTGGCTCGGCCCTTGCTTTTGGCGTCAGGTGTGCTGGTCTGGGCGTCGTTGGCGCTGGTGACCGGAGACGTCACGTTTGCACTGGCAATGGGCATCGCAAGTTTGGCGTTTGTTTCGCCGGCGTGGATTGGCTCGTGCTGCACTCGGACGAACGCGCCCGCGTTGACGCAACTGGCTTAGTCGCTGGGCTTGCTTGCAAGCGTCCGGCGCTGCGGCCACAATTACGGCCGCAGTCGGTTTTCCCAACGACGACTGCCCGAGCCCTCAAGGTTGCCTTCCGGGAGAAACCCACGATGCCCGCGCGATCGATCCGCCGAGACTTTCTGCGAACCTGTGCGCTGGGATGCGCCGGCGCCGTGATTGGTGGGCACACAGAGCGCGCCGCACGCGCCATTGAGCCGATTGTTCGCAACGGAAAGAGCTTATTCAAGTTCAGCCTGGCGGCGTACAGTTATCGCGACCTGCTGCAGGCCAAGCCGCCGAAGCCCAAGCTGACATTGGACGACTTCATCACCGACTGCGCGCGGATGGGACTGCAAGGCACGGAGCTGACCGCGTACTACTTCCCCGACGAGCCCACCGACGAATATTTGCGGCACTTGAAGCAGTTGTGTTTTCGCTTGGGACTCGACGTATCGGGAACGGCCGTGGGCAACGACTTCTGCCATCCCAGCGGTGTCGAACGAGATAAACAAATCCAGCACGTCAAGAAATGGGCTGACCGTGCAGAGATTCTCGGCGCCCCGGTGATCCGCATTTTTTCCGGCTCGCCACACGACACTAGCGACGCAGAGGCCCACCGGCTGGCCGTATCCGCCATTGAAGAGTGCTGCCAATACGCGGGCGAGCACGGCGTGTTCCTGGCCCTGGAAAACCACGGCGGATTGACGACCACGCCCGAGGGCATTCTGGCGATCGTTCGTGACGTCAAAAGTCCGTGGTTTGGCGTCAACCTGGATACAGGAAACTTTCATGGGCCCGATGTGTACGCCGACATCGCGCAACTGGCTCCCTACGCGATCAACGTGCAGGTCAAGGTCTCAGTCTCGGGGCCCGACGGAAAGCGGCAGCGGGGCGACTTCCGTCGAATCGCGCAGATTCTGTCGCACGCCGGATATCGCGGCTATATCGTATTGGAGTTCGAAGAGGCCGAGGATCCGATCAAGTTCTGTCCGCGCTACGTCGACGAGATGCGCGAGGCGTTCACGTTGTAGGCGGATCGGCTGGGGCACCGCTGCGCTCAGCCCCAGCCACCCGGCAGGATGCCAGGACTACCCTACTTCCGATCCAGCGGACCGATGCCAGTCATGTCGCCGCTGTGCGGGTAGCCGTAGTATAGAAATGCCGGCGGTGGGAACCCGCGGTCGTAACCGTTGTAAGTCTGGCTGACGACGCTCTGCCCTTGTCGCTTCTTGACGACGTACTGAGAATAGGTACCGCGTTCGTAGCGCCGCGGGTAGTTACGGCCCGCGCCATGTGCGTAGCTACCCGCTGCCAGAGCAACACTCAACACCAGCACGCTGAGGGTCCATCGATGCACGGAAGATGTCTCCAAGGCGTACTCTCCGGTCGTTCCGCACCCGCGCCGGGCCGGTAGCCTCGGAGGGATCAAGCAGCCTACGAACATTGTCGGCCGCGAGGCGGGTGCTGGCAAAGCCTTCTACCGGCAGATTCCTCAAGTTGTGCGACCCGGAATCGCCCGGACGGCTTATTCCGCCTTTGCCACGTGGTGCTGTTCCTCAAGCCCCAGCCGCTTCATCTTCTTGTAAAGCGTCGTGCGGTTGATCCCCAGGACCTCCGCCGTGGCAAAGCGATTCCAACTGTTGCTGTCCAGCACGTCCAGAATGATCTGGCGTTCGGGGCCTTCCAGGGCCTCCTTGAGGGATCGTGTGCCGATGGGTCCGATGGCCAGCGGACCGACCGCCGCCACTTGACGGGGCAGATCGTCCATGCCGATGATCTCCGACTTGCCCAGCAGCACGGCCCGTTCGATCACGTTTTGCAGTTCGCGGACGTTACCCGGCCAGGAATAGCGCCGCAGCGCCGCCATCGCGTCGTCGCCAATGTCCTTGACTCGCTTGCCGGACTCTTCGCAGACATCTTTAAGAAAGTGCTGGGCCAACAGTGGAATATCCGATATTCGCTCGCGCAAGTTGGGCAGTTCGACATTGATCACGTTGACGCGGTAGAACAGGTCCTGACGGAAGCGCCCCTCTGCCACCAAACGGGTCAGGTCTTCGTTGGTCGCCAGGATGACGCGGGTGTCGACCTCGAATGTTTTGTTGCCCCCCACCTGCTCGAACTGGAATTCTTGCAACACACGGAGCAGCTTCACCTGCATGCCCGGGCTGGCTGTGCCGATCTCGTCGAGAAAGATGGTACCCCCTTCAGCCTGCAGGAATTTGCCGACTTTCTCGTGCGTGGCACCGGTGAACGAACCGGCCACATGACCGAAGAGCTCACTTTCCAGCAACGTTTCGGGTAGTGCGCCACAGGCCACTTCGACGAAGGGTTTGTCGCGGCGCGAGCTACGGCGATGAATGGCGCGGGCGATCAACGACTTGCCGGTGCCGCTTTCGCCCGAAATCAGAACCGTCGCCTTCGTGTCGGCCACGCAATCGATCACGTCGAACAGCTTCAGCATTCGGTGATCGTGACCGACGATGTTCTCCATGCCGAAGCGCAGATCGAGCTGTGCCTTCAGGGTCTTGTTTTCTTCCATCACGACGCGCGTCTGCAGCGCCCGGTCGATCGCCAACTCAAGCTCGTCATCGATCAGAGGCTTCGTCAACACGTCGAAGGCTCCCGCCCGAACTGCTTCTACGGCCGTTTCGACGGTTGCATAACCGGTGATCAGGATCACGGTCATCCCGGGGTAATTGGCGCGGCAGTGGGCCAGCAGGTCAAATCCGTCGCCGTCGCGCAACCGGACATCGAGCAGCACGAGGTCATAGTTCTTTTTTCCCACGGCCGCCAGCGCCGTGGCATAACTGTCGGCTACGTCAAGTTGATACCCTTGCTCGCGGAGCCAATCGGCCATCGATTCGAGAACTTGCCGATCGTCGTCAACCAGCAGGAGGGAGGCCTTTTTCATACGCTGTCTCGATTGCGGTGTTTTCGTTCGGCAAGGTGGACCATGCAGTCTGAGCGCCGCTCGTTTTTGCGTTGGAAGGCCCGGCGCGCGGTTCGACCGGCTCCCTGGGGAATCTCGGCACATTCGTCACCAGCGGCGGCACCCCAACTGAATAATCCGCGCGATCAATCCGGCCGCGCGTCGCGAGGGACGAAGTGTCGTCGGATATCTACGTCACAGGATGCAACCCGTCAACGCGCCTCGTTTTTCTCGAAACATCCGGTTGCAAATCAGCAATCCCGCGCCGTTCGAGGCCGAGATTTCGACCTGGGTCGCATAAGGCGTTCCAAATATGTTGGGGTTTTCGACCGAACTT
This sequence comes from uncultured Planctomycetaceae bacterium, assembly GCA_964622155.1. GTDB lineage: Bacteria > Planctomycetota > Planctomycetia > Pirellulales > PALSA-1355 > CAZUPX01. Next base: position 7,766 of record CAZUPX010000228.1, read on the forward strand.
TTTGGCCTGGAAATGGTCCATCGCGACGCGGGGGCCTATCCTACCCCTACGAGGGTGTCTATCATTGCTGGTAGGGGCATTCGATCGAGCCGAGCGATTTTCCGTTTGGATTGCGCTTCTCCGGCCACAACGGCCTTCTGGCGCTTGGCTCACAGGGGCAGTTCATTTTCGTTTCAGGAGTAATCATGAGCGTCAAAGTATTAGTCGCCGACGATCACGAAGTGGTTCGCTTGGGGCTCGTTAGCCTGTTGGCCGACTCGGACGTCAAAGTCATCGCCGAGGCCGCCGATGGCAATGAAGCAGTGAAGATGGCGGTCAAGCACAAACCCGATGTCGTGCTGCTGGACATTCGCATGCCGGAGAATGACGGCCTCGAGGCGCTGGAGAAGATCCATCGCGAATTGCCCGAGACTCGCGTGGTCATGCTCTCGACCTATGACAACCCGACTTACGTTGCGCGAGCTGTGGCGCTAGGTGCGTCCGATTACGTACTCAAAGGCACCAGCCGCCGCGACTTGATCGCCACGATCATGGCCGCCGCCGAGGGCAAATCACCTTCGGAAACAGGCCAGTTGCGCAAAGTGGCCGGCGCGATGAGCAAGCACGCGGTGAATCCATCCGAGCAGAACCCACTGACGACGCGCGAAACACAGGTGCTGCGGCACGTGGCCTTGGGGTTGAGCAACAAGGAAATCGGCCGTTCGCTGTCCATCAGCATCGAAACGGTCAAGGAACACGTGCAGAACATCCTGCGAAAGATCGCCGTCACGGATCGTACACAGGCCGCCGTCTGGGCCGTGCGCAAGGGAATGGTGTAAACCGGCTCCGTTCGCATCCAAGTTCCGTTGGGCTCAGCGCTATCCGTATTGCGCTGATTGGGATCACCGCGCTCGTGGATGCGCCTTCTGATATGCGGCCCGCAGCCCGGCCGTACTGACATGTGTGTAGATCTGGGTGGTCACAAGGCTCTTGTGGCCGAGTAGTTCCTGCACGCTACGAATGTCGGCGCCGCGATCGAGCAGGTGCGTGGCGAAGCTGTGTCGCAGCGTGTGCGGCGTCGTGCGGCGATCGAGCCCGCTGGCTCGCAGGTGCTTTTCCAAAAGCCGCCCGACACTTCGAGTGCTCAGGCGACGTCCCGACTTGTTGACGAAAACCGGACTTTTTGGCCCACTCGTATCGCGCGCCGATACCCGTCGCACGGCTAACCATTTTTCGAGCGCACGCGTTGCAAATGAGCCCAGCGGAGAGATGCGCTCGCGTCGACCCTTGCCGCGCACGCGAACCGCTCCGCCGCTCAGGTCCAAGTCGGCCACGTCGAGGCCGGCCAATTCGCCGACGCGCAGACCGGCCGAGTACAACACCTCCAGAATCGCTCGGTCGCGAAGTCCCAACGGATCGGCGCTGGATGGCGAGCCCAGCAGGCGCTCGATGTCGGCGGCCGACAGAAAGTGCGGAAGTGCCCGAGCCTTGCGCGGATTGCGCAGTGGCTTGGCAGGGTTGCTCTTGGTCCATCCCTCGCGCTGGCCGAAGCGAAAAAAGCTTCGCAGTGAAGCCAGCCGTCGGGCGATGGTTGTCTTGGCGTACCCTGCTTCGTGCAAGGCGGCCGCATAGCCGCGCAGCTCAACGGTGCCTATTTCTCCCGGCGCCCTTGCGCGGCCGTGCAATTCGGCCAGATATTCGACCAGTGCTTCCAGGTCTTCGCGGTAACTCTTGATCGTTAGAGTCGAGGCATTTCGCTCCACGCGCAAGTACTGCAAGAATCGGTCAACAGCGGCTTGCATTGGACGTGGGCCCAGCGAGATGGATTGGAAACAAAACAAGCCCAGAGACTGCCGTCCCTGGGCCCGTGTTACTCAGTCGGTCTGTCGCTCAACGCGCTACACCAGGTCGTCGGCGTCGCTCGGCAGCGGCAAGTCGAAGCGGCGGACCGCGGTGGCCTTGCGACTCTCTTGGCGAATCTTCTGGCTCAGCACGGCGGCGTCGTACCAGGTGAAGCTCAGCTCGGGATTCGAAGCATAACGTCCCAAAACGCGGAGTGTTTCAGCACGACTCGAGTCGTCGTACAGGAATACATATCGCTCCGCGCCTTTGACCAGGGCCAGGACGTTGATGTCTTGATTCACAGCCGCTTACTCCTTCGCAGTTCTCGGTCAAAGCGAGAGGGCTAGTTGGTCCGGGCTTGCCACACTCACCTAGTTGCTCCAACTCTACTGGGTACTTATCGGACTTTCCCCCAGCGTTGCACTACTCGTGTTTTGGCCAGGAGTCATGGCAAATCGATGGATGCGATGACGACGTTAGAGGCAACCGAATCGCTGCCGCCGCCGAATGTGACTGCGCCGATGGCGCGACTGGCGACGGCGCCGCGCGAGTGCCCTGAGAAGTCGCGCAGAGTTGGCCGTTGCTCGCATCGCCACCAACCGGCCGCTGAGTGGCCAAGCTGGCGGCCCGGTTTACCAATGCGCTTCCACGCGTGAAGGCGGCAAACCCTGACAGCCGACAATCCAGCAATCGGACCGATCGGCACATCCGGTAGAGCCGTCGCGCGCGCTACCCGTCAAGGCATTCCAGCGACCCGGGCTGGCTACTGTAGCCGGCCTTCGTGAAGGCGGACCTGGATAATAGACGCCGCCCCCAGTTCAACTCACACAAGATCGCGCAGGCTCGCCAACCCAAGCGGTTCCCGGACGGCAAACGGCTCACCATAGGCGACGCCGATCCGCCCGCCCCAGAACGCCGCCTGGTCGCGAAGTTGGTCGATGAACGTCGGCGGCTGCGTCGGGCGGCCCGCAATGAATTGACTGCGATAACACTCAATCGCCGCTAGCTTGGCGACCCAGGTGCGACTGATGTCGAGAATAAACGCGGGCTCGGCCACCAGCTTCAAGTGGACGCAGAAGTAATACACCATCCGCGGTGGATAGTGCGGCTCGCCGGGCATGTCGGTTTTGGTCAATTTGGACCAGAAGCGGGCCGCCTCGATCAGATGCGTTGCCGCGACGTGATCGGGGTGAGCGTCGACCCAGTAGGGCGCAAAGATCACCGTTGGTCGGAGCCGGCGAAACACGCCCGCCAACAGCCGCCGCGCGTCGAGCGTGGCTTCGAGGCTGCGATTCGGCAGTCCGAGGTTTCCGCGCCAATCCAAGCCCAGGATTTCCGTGGCCGCCTGCGTCTCTTTCGCGCGAATCTCCAGGCTGCCATGTGGCGTCGGTTCGCCGCTGGTCAGGTCCAGAACTCCGACCCGACTCCCCTCGGCCTTGTATTGCAAAATCGCCCCGCCCATTCCCAACTCGGCGTCGTCCGGGTGCGGCGCGACCACCAGAATGTCGACGGGATCGATCTTATCATCGGGATTTATCATGACGAGTCGTTCACGCGCGGCCGCGCTGACGTTGGGCTTTTTTATAGGACCTGGCCGCCCATCTGGAAAGTCCCGCACGCGTTTGGCTTCTCGCGCGGAGTCGGCGGCTGCGTGCAACGCGGCTCGGTTGACAAGGTTTGACGGCCGGCGACCGCTTCAAACATGGAAGATCGCCGCTAAGATACAAGCCACGAGGCTCGCGGGACAGACACATGGTGCTGGTTCAATTTGCTTGTCCCCATTGTACAGAGCAGTTCACGCTCGAAAATCCGCCGCCAGGCGCTACGATTCTGTGTCCGCATTGCGGCCTGAAAATCGGAATTCCCGATGTCGCCCCGCCGCCAGTTGAGACCATCGCTCCAACCGCGGCGCCGGACGCGGCCGCGACCGGTGTCCCACTCGACTTTCTCAGCGAGGAGCCGGCCAGCGGCGATCGTCGTGGCCAGTTCGATCGGCCGCGAATTCGACCAACTGTGCGACCGCTTGATCGCGCCGCTCGACGACAACGCCAACAATGGCAAAGCCTGGCAGTCATGGTGTTATGCCTGGTCGTCCTGGCAATCGCGGTCGTTGTGCTGGGCCGACTTTGATTGTTCGTTTGTTGCTGGGGTCTGTGACCCCGGCGGCGCGACGCAAAATCTTCACAAGCGCCGGCCGGCCTCGCAGAGGCCAGCTACAGAAAAACGATGATGGTCGACTTTGTGTGAGCATGCTGAGCCAACCACGCAACGGGTTAGCTGAGGCGCCGGCCGATCTCAAAAATCTCTTCGGCGTCGAGGAGTTGGTCGTTTTTCTCGAAGAGTTGGCTGATGGCGGCCTTGTGGATCTTCATTTTCGTGGCCCCCACGCCGATCGCGCCGTAACAGCTCACTGCGTCGCGCTGGGTGCCACGGTCGGTGACCTCGACGCCGCCCAATCCAAGCGGCGGCACGGCGCTCAGGTCGATGGCGACGGCCAGAGTATTGCACGCGGCTCTTGCCGCTGCCGACAACAGCTCCACACCGGGCGCGCCCGCGGCGATCACGATCTTCGCACCTTTGAGGGCGGCGGCCGTTTGCGCCGAGGTGGCGGTTTCGACCGCCGTGAGCTGGGCAGCGGGCGCCTTGGCGGCGACGGCCTGGCACACCGCCTGCGCCCGGCTGCGCGTGCGCGAGGCGACTTTGACCCGGGCACCTTCGCGTGCCAACAATCGCACCACGCGCGAGCCCACCGGACCGGTGGCGGCCAACACGACCGCGTCAGCGCCCTTGAGCGGGCAATGTTTCGCGGCGGCCAGCACCGCGGCGGCGGCGGTTGTGTTGGCGCCGTTGGAGTCGAGCATGACTGAAACCCGCATGGGTCCAAAAAACGTGCGGCCCAGTTGCGCCAGAATCGCTTCGCCCGCCGACACATCCGACCCGCCCACGAAAATGGCCGTGTATCGCAGGTCGTCGACGCCGCGCGTAAACATCGCGCCGTAGGCCAGATCGCGGACTTGCGAGACTTGCACGGCCGAGTGCTGCAAGAGCTGCTCGACGCCCGCATCGATGGCCACAACGGCATCGAACACGCTGGCCTGCGAGTCGCTGTCCAACTGCACGAGAATTTTGGACTTGCTCATGGTCCAGACGGCGAATGGAAAACGGCCGCTACGTCGTAAAAAAAACCAGGGACCGAAGTCCCTGGGCGAATTCGATTCGATTGACCAACACGCGTGGATTTCCGTCTTGCGGTGTGGGTTCTAAAAACCTTTGAACGGATGCGAGGCTTTGTCCTTGCCGTCGAGCATTTCCTGCACGCTCGGCTTGCCCTTCATCGCACTGGCGATGGCGTCCTTGGTGGCCTGATAGTTGAATTCATAGATCTTCTTGTTGTCCTCGGCGCCCGGATGAATGAACACGCCGCAGACGATGACCAGATCTTCAGCCTTGTCCT
>CAZUPX010000229.1:0-2016 GCA_964622155.1 uncultured Planctomycetaceae bacterium
TCTCCTGAGTGAATTGCATGGCAAAACCCCAGAATACGAAGCTCGTCAAGTATGGATTCGTCGAACGCTTACTCGAGTTTTGGCACTCTACGACCGTGATCGACGAGGCGGTCACGCGGCGTGAATTATGCCCATTCTCAATCTTGCTTCGGGTGCTCCTTAAGAGCGCAACCCGAACTCCGCTTCCCCGGAGCTGAGTGCCTTCGCTCACGAATCTTGTCCTTTCGCTTCCAGAACCTTCAGCTTGGCTTCAAGTTCTGCGATGCGGCCTTGCAACTGCTCAATGACGGGAGCAACCTGCTTCTGTGAGAACCGCTTGTGGATGTGCTGCGGGCAATTCACATCCCATGCCTCGATCTCAAACAGGATCGCCCGCTCGACCTTCCCCGGATAGGTCGAATCATTTCACCCGTTCGAGTGTAGGCGCTTTCCAATCGCCGGCTTGTTCGGCTTCACCCGGGCCATACACCCGCAAGATTGCAGAAAACGGGGAGTCGGGCGCGGGCATGGTGCTGAGACCATAGGCGCTGACATTCTGCCAACCGACGTCATCTGGAAAAATGATGAGATTATTGGGCTTCTAGTTGTCCGCCGCGTGGGCGGACGTCAGTGCGAGGGCGGCGTAGAGAACGGCGAGGAGTATGTTTCTGGTTTTCATAGGGCTTGGCTCATTTCAGTTCGACGCGCACTTCGTGGATCGTGCCGGTGAAGGCGAAGGGCGGCTTGTAGGTGTTGGAAACAGGCGAGCCGGTGTCCAGGCCGACGCCAAAGGTATCAATGCCGAAGCGACCGGGGACGGTTTTCTCGATGCGCGCCTCGCCGACTTTTTTGCCATTGATGAAGAGCGTGCCCTGGCCGCCACTACCGAGTTCGCCGCCGTCGTAGGCGAAGTCGAAGCGGACGGTGGATTTACCGGCGGGCACGCGTTCGCTGGAGGTGATGACGGTGCGGGTTTCGTCGAACCAGTTGAAGTGAAAGACGAGCTTGCCGTCCTGCACATAGAGGGCGTAGCCGCCGCTGCTCCCACCGATCGCGACGAGCACGCCTTCACCGCCTTTTTTTGGCATGGTGATATCGGCCTCGATGGTGTGCGAACGGTTCTTGGTGTTGGCGGCGGCCGTTTCGGCGAGGCGCACGGCACCGGAGTAGTAGGTGAACTTGGTGCGCTTTGGATCGCTGCCGCCGGGCGAGGGTTTCGGGATGTAGATGCGTCCCGTGCCGCGATCGTCGAGCGGATAGACGTGGTTCTTCGCGGCTTCCTCGTCGAAGAGGGCTTTCATGGCCGCGAGCTTCTCCGGCATTTTTGCAGCGAGATCGTTGGCTTCACTGAAGTCTTCGTCGAGGTTGTAGAGTTCCCACTTGTCTTTGTCCCAGTTTCCCGGCGCGTAGTCCTGACGCCACGGGAAAGTGTGCTGGGCACAGGCGATCCAGCCATTGTCGTAAATCGCGCGGTTGCTGAAGACCTCGAAGTATTGGCGCAGGCGCACGGGCTTGGCGTCCGGACTGTCGAAGGTGGAGAGGAACGAGACGCCATCCAGCCGCTTTTGCTCCACGCCGTCCACGATCTTCGGCGCGGGCAGATGCGCGGCTTCGAGAATGGTGGGAACCACGTCGATGAGATGCGTAAACTGGGTGCGGATGCCGCCCTTGTCCTTGATGCGCGCGGGCCAGCTGACAATCATAGGATTGCGTGTGCCGCCGAGGTGAGAGGCGACCTGTTTCACCCACTGGAAGGGCGCGTTACCCGACCAGGCCCAACCGACGGGATAGTGGGGCTCGCCGTCGGGACCGCCGATGGCGTCGAGGTGCTTCAGGTTGTCCGCCAGCGGCGTCGGGAAACCGTTGAGGGCCTTGACTTCATTGAGCGTACCATCGGGTCCGCCTTCGGAACTCGCGCCATTGTCGCCGACGATGTAGATGATCATCGTGTTGTCGGCGTCGGGCAATTGATTCACGGCGTCGATCAGGCGTCCGCACTCGTGGTCGGTGAAGGCCAGGTAGCCCGCAAAGTTTTCA
>CAZUPX010000230.1:0-5928 GCA_964622155.1 uncultured Planctomycetaceae bacterium
TCGACACCGGCAAGCCGCTGCGCGAGTTGCAGGCTAAGCCTCTCAGCGCCAACGCATACCTGGGTGCCTGGGGCATAGTCGAAGCGCTGAATCAGGGCGCGAATATCGTGGTCTGCCCGCGTGTGACCGACGCGTCGGTGGTCGTGGGGCCCGCAGCCTTTCATTTCGGCTGGAAGCGCGACGATTGGGACCGACTGGCCGGAGCGGTCGTGGCTGGGCACGTCGTCGAGTGCGGCGCCCAGTGCACCGGCGGCAACTATGCCTTCTTTCAAGAGGTGTCGGGCCTCGAGCATCCGGGCTTTCCAATCGCCGAGATGCACGCCGACGGCTCGTGCGTCATTACCAAGCACGACGGGACAGGCGGACTGGTTTCGGTGGGCACGGTGACCGCCCAGTTGCTGTACGAGATCGACAAGCAGGCCTATGCGAATCCCGACGTGGTGGCCCGGTTCGACACGATCCGCCTGGAGCAGGAGGGGGCTGATCGGGTGCGCATCTCGGGTGTGCGAGGTGAGCCCGCCCCGCCGACGACGAAAGTCTGCCTGAACTATCTGGGCGGGTTCCGCAATCAGATGACGTTCGTCCTGACCGGCCTCGACATCGAAGAAAAGGCCTCGCTCGTCGAACGTACTCTGCGGCGCGAGATGGACGCGAGCCAGTTCGAAGAGTTCCACATCGACCTGGCGCGGACCGACAGGTCCGACGCGCGAACGAACCAAGAGGCTTCGGCCCTGCTGAAGGTGACGGTCAAGAGCCAGGACGCCAAAAAGGTCGATCGCGCCTTTTCGGGTCCGATCATCGAGATGGCGTTGGCCAGCTATCCCGGCTTCTTCGCCACCACGCCCCCCACCGACGCCAATCCGTTTGGGGTCTACTGGCCGACCCTGGTTCCGGCCGACGCCCCGAAACACGTAGTCGTACTGGAAGATGGCAGCCGGATCGCGATTCCACCGACCGCTGTTGCCGGTGCCGCCGCCATCGACGTGCCGCCGGCGAAGCTGCCGAGTGTTCCGTCGGGTCCAACCCGCTCGGCGCCGTTGGGCACGATTTTTGGCGCTCGCTCCGGCGATAAGGGGGGCAACGCCAACGTCGGCATCTGGGCGCGCGACGAGCGGGGTTACGCGTGGCTCGCGTCGTTTCTGACCACTGAGCGATTCAAGCAACTGATGCCCGAAACCGCGAAGCTGGAAGTCCGCCGCTACGAGCTGCCGAATCTAAAAGCCCTGAACTTCGTGGTCGTCGGCCTGCTGGGTGAGGGCGTGGCGTCATCCGTGCGCTTCGACCCGCAAGCCAAGAGCCTGGGCGAGTTCCTGCGATCGCGCGTGGTTGAGATGCCGCAGGTGCTGTTGTCGGGCGAACCAGCATCGGCGCCCGCCCGGCAGGTAGCGGGCAAGGTGAGCGCCCGCTGATATGGTCGCTTGGTCGCGGAGACCGGCAGAGCAGCCTCGCGCCTACCTGCCGCTATACAGGATCGTCGATACCAGCGCCACGCCGACAAGCATCAGGATCGCGAGCGCGGAGATCGCCAGCACGGAGATCATCGCCCGACTCGTGCGAGGGGCGGTGCTGACAGTTGCGTATCGGCGACCTGCCACGTCCATTTCGCAACCGCAGTTCGTGCAGACGTAGCCCCCCTCGATCCATTGACGCTTCGTTTTCCTGAAAGGCGATACAACGCCAGGAAGCCACTGACCACAATTGGGGCAAGTCTGTCCTCGCATGGCGTTCGTCAGCAAGATGCCAAAAAAGATGGCAAAAAAGAACGCAAACGGAAGCAGCCCTGCGAACATGAGACTGTCCATTGCAGACCCCCAAGGTTGACGCGAGGTGTTCCAGCACGACACCGGAGCGACCGCCGCATTATACACCTGGGACCGGTGGAGAAGGGGGCGTTCTACCCTGCCAGTCGAGTCGAACGCCCCGATTTTCGTTCGTCCGATCGGCGTGACGAACGACTACCCGATCGACACCACGAGTCCCTGGCCGCTTTGGACGGCCGGGGCGACGACCTGCTTTAGCTCGCGGAAGTAGGTCAGATTGTCGCGGGAATGCACGATCGCCACTTCCGTCGGTCGCTGGGGTCTGCGACCAGGGTGTCTTCGTGACGGCGCAGATGGCAATTTCGCCGGCCCCGGCGCGCCGGGACCAGCTACAGAAGAGAAATCGCCGCTACGCAATCCGCCGTGCAACGCGTGCCGGGAGCGTCAGGATGGCGTGCAGCGTGTCGAAGAGTGCGTCGAACGTCAGTCCGACGAGGCGAAAGGGCAACAACACCAGCCAGACCAGCGGATAGACCAGCACCACCAAAATGGCCAGCGGCCAACAGAACACAAGCAGCAGGCACCAGAGCAGGAATGTGAACATGGGTCAAACCCAATCGTTCGTCAGGAAGCCTTATCCCTCTATTATTCGCCGAGACGCCGGCGATATTGGCCAACGTGTCGCATCTGATCAAGCCCATCCGAATCCGATTCCATCATGGCCTCTTGTCATCGATCCCTCGGGCTTTGAAGACGCCGGCCTTGATTAATGCGTCGGCCTCGCCAGCCGGGGTCCAGATCACCAGTCCGCGGACCGGCTCGTCCGACTCGACGCTGTGCACGACATGGTCTCCCGGCCGGACGATGCCCACCATGCCCGGTTCGATGACGTGCCGCTCGCCGTTCACCTCGTGCCCCAGCTTGCCCGACAGAACGTAAAAAATCTCCACATGTCCGTGACGATGGGGCGGGCTCTTTTTGTAACCGGCCGGAAAGGTGATCTCGCCGATTTCGACCTCTGGGCCTTGCAGGTTCGATTGCTCGACAAGCATCTTGACCGTAAGTCCGCTCGGGCTCTCCAGCCAGCGCGTGCCCGAGCTGGCGGCGGCGTACTTCGGACCGTCCGCCTTGTCGGCCGCCACCGCGATCGCCGCGCCCACCAGCGCGCAGCCAGCTACGCTCCAAGCAAGAATCTCTCGAAACTGTCGTCGGTTGAGAATCATCGCGATGCCCCTGGTGAAGGTAGGTTCATTCGGTCGGTCGTGCGGCTTTGGGATACAGCACCATCTGCGTCTGCGTGACGATGGCGATCAGAGATCCTTGCTCGGACGTGATCCGCGTCTGCCAGACCATGGTCGTTCGTCCACGGTGCAGCGGAGTCGACTCTCCGAGGACGGTCGACTGCTTGGGTGCGGCCCTGAGAAAATTCGTCTTGGATTCGATGGTTATCGTCCCGGCCCCCGCGGGCAGATTGGCGACGGTGCCCGACGCGCCCAGCGTGTCCGCGAAAGCCATGATGGCTCCGCCGTGGAGAATGTCGCCAACGGTACAGAGTTCCCCACGCACGAGCATCTTTGCCCTAACTCGCTCCGGGCCGATTTCGGTGAATTCGATCCCCAGCGTGCCCGGCAAGAAATCCTTGAGCCGCTGGTGAACGAGTTCGATCGGATGCATAGTGCACGCGTTTCTGAAATCACCAGGCTGTTGCCAGGGCTATGAGTCGAGTTTCTAAAACGCCTCCACCGCCTTCTCCCTTAGCACCCGCCGCAAAATCTTCCCGATATTGCTCTTGGGCAGCGACTCCACAAAATGCACTTGCGTCGGCGCTTTGAATTTGGCGACATGCCGGCAAACGTGCTCGATGACTTCGTCCTGGGTGACGGTGGCGCCTGGCTTGGGGACGACGAAGGCCACGACGTTCTCGCCGTACACCTCGTCGGGCACGCCCACCACGGCCGCTTCGGCCACGCTGGGATGCTCGTGCAGGACGGCCTCCAGCTCGGCCGGGTAGATATTCTCGCCGCCGCGGATGATCATGTCCTTCTTGCGGTCGACGACGAACAGGTAGCCGTCGGCGTCGAGGTAGCCGATGTCGCCGGTGTGTAGCCAGCCATTTCGCATGATCTCGCGAGTCTCGTCGGGCCGGTTGTGATAGCCCTTCATCACCACCGGGCCGCGAATGCAAATCTCGCCGCGCTCTCCGGCGGGCAGCGGGTGATCGGCGTCGTCCACAATCAGCATTTCCATGTTGATGTACGCGCGGCCCGCCGAGCCGGGTCGATACGGCTCGCTGCGGCGGTTGGCCGTGCCCATGCCGGCGGCCTCGGTCAGGCCGTACACCTCGCGAATGCGGCACGGATAGCGGCGCATGAAGGCCTGCGCCAGCTCGACCGGCAAGGGCGCCCCGCCGCACACGATCTCCTTGAGACAGGTGAGGTCGAACTCCTTGGCCTTCGGATGGTGCAGAAGCAATGCCAGGATCGTGGGCACGGCGGCCGTGGCGGTGCAGCGGTGCTCGTGGATCAGTTGCATAAACCGCTCCGGCTCAAACCATCGCATCTGCACCAGACGCGTGCTGTCGGCCAGGTGGGCGGGCGTCATCAGCAGGTCGTTCATGATCGCCACGCCGAAAATGTGCGCGATCGGCATGGCGCTGACTGTCACTCGCGGTCCTTCCCAGTTGTGCAGCTCAGAGGCCTCGGCCACCGCCTCGGCACTGGCCAGCAGGTTGGCATGTGTGAGCAGCACCCCCTTGGGCCGGCCGGTCGTGCCGGAAGAGTACAGCATCACCGCCGGATCGTGCGGGTCGATCTGCGCGAGCGACGCGCGCGGCTCGTAATCGGCCAGCGAGTCGAGAGAAAGTTCGACGGGCGTCGCCTGGCGATTGTCGGCGCCGCCTTGCACGAGAATGTGGCGCACGTGCGGCAAGCCGGCCGCGGCTTCGCGCACGGTGGCGAGGCGGTCGGCGTCGGTGACGACCATCGTCGCCTCGGTGTCGGCCAGCACATAGCGCAGCTCGGCGGCGGCCGCCTGCGGCATGACGGCCACCGCGGCGCCGCCGCAGCGAAAGACGCCCTGAAACGCCGGAAAGACCAAGGCGTGATTCATCATCAGCACCACGACCTTGTCGCCGCGCTTCAATCCCAGCTCGGCCAGTGCCGCGTGCAGCCTCCGCCCGCGATCGAGAAGTTGCAAATTCGTGTACCGCTGGCCGTCGATCTCGTAGATCGCCCGCTCGCCCAGCCGCTCGGCCGAAGCTTCGGCCAGTTCCGCCAGATTATGGATCGCCATGGGTCCCCCGCTATAAGCACGCCTTTGATTTCCGCCAGAGAATCAAGATAGCGAATTCGCGGGCAAGTGGCGCGAAAAATCGGCCGCTGAGAAAAAGAGTCCGCTTCGAGGGTGCCACTGGCGTGTCGCCAGTGCCGCCGTCCCCGCAAACCCGATCACAACGAGCACTGGCAACACGCCAGTGGCACACGGCAAGAGGGTGGCGCGAACGACGACCTAGCCCACGAACAGCCGGCGGAGGTACTGGTTCAGGAATCGGCCCCGGGGATCGAGCCGGGCGCGGACGGCCTGAAACCGGTCCCAATCGGGATACAGCTCTCGCAGGTCGCGGCAGGTGAGGCTGTGCAGCTTGGCCCAGTGGGGGCGCCCCTCGTGGCGGCGAAAGATCGTCTCGGCATCGGCAAAGAACGCCTCGTGCGGCAGGTTGGCCGCCTGATGGATCGAGATGGCCACCGTCGCTCGGCCGTGGGCGGCGCTGATCAAGATGTCGTCGGCGGCCTGCGTGCGATACTCGACCGGCCAGGCCATGTCGGTGTGCTTGCGGCGCATCAGGTCGCGGATTTCCAAAAAACTTTCCACGCCTCGCTCGGCCGGCACAGAGTATTCCATCTCGTTGAAGCGGATCTCCCGAACCGTGGGAAAAATCCGCCAACTGTCGTCCACCCGTTCGCGCTCGGCGCTCGACAGTCCGGCGTCGTCGCCCTCGCTCGGCGACTGCGAAATTGGCTCGGCCGGCAGCGTCGGCGGTCGGTCGGTGGGGTTGAGCGTCTTGGTGAAGGCTTTGTCGTCGGCCGGATACCAGAAGAACTCAAAGTGGCGGTTCGCGTGGCTCCGTTTTTCCAGACTCGCCAGGCACTCGTCGAGCGGTTCGCGGCGG
>CAZUPX010000231.1:0-2164 GCA_964622155.1 uncultured Planctomycetaceae bacterium
ACACCGCCACGTTGCCAAAACTCTCGTCGACCTCTATGCGAATTCGCTCGGGCCGGACGTTCGTGCGGGCTTCCAGGTCACCGACCAGTCGTGTGGCGATCCAATGGGCCAATAGCTCCGACGTTGTGTTGGCCACCGGCAGCAGCACGCAGTCTGTGCGCGGAAATACCCAGCGGCGATCGCGAAACGTCGCCACCACCTCTCGATCATCCGCCACCACGCGAATCAGCGGGTGATTCGTCGGCAGCAGCATGTGGTGGTCCAGTTCTTCGACGATTGCCCGCAATGTATCCCGTAGCGCGATGAAGTCGACCACATATTGGTTCTCGTCCAACGGACCATGCACTTCGGCCGTCACCCGATAGTTGTGGCCGTGGAGCCGCTCGCAAACGTCGCCACCATAGGTGATGAAATGCCCGGCGCTGAACACCAGGTAGTCCTTCGACATTCGGACATGAAAGCGATCGGCCACGCCCGGCACTCCCAGTTCCCTAGTCCACAACCCCTAGCAGCCGGCGTCTACAGTGGCCAGTCGCAGCGGTGGTTTGATTATCGCCCCGTAACATTCTAACAAGTTTCGGATACCCTACGAATTGCGGACAATCACGCTAAAATGAATTAGCGTTTCACACAGAGGCGGGCCGAAAAAGCTCGCGTTTGGCAACAGAATCGGCAACAGACAAAAACACCGGGGGTGGGTAGCTCCCACAACGACCGGCGCCGCGATGGTTCATCCTTCCACGCGGCGTCGGTCGACCCGGCGAAAGGATGAAATCTCGATGACAAGCGGATTGTCAGCCCTACGGCCATTCTTCGAAGCTGGCGCCCAAAAGTATCCCGACCTGCGATTGATGCTCTTCCACGGTCTCACAGAAGAATATGCCGACGCGAAGGCACGTTTCCCAGCCTTGTTCAACTGGGACTTCAGCCAGACAAGGGTCTGGCGATTCTTTCAGATGCGGCCCGAGGACGTCGTTTTTCAGGGTGGCAGCGACAAGTACAGAGTCGTTCCGCCAGATGATTCGCGGGAAATTGTCGCGAGCTTCAAGGGAAATGTAGACGGCGCTGAGGACTTCATGCATTACGCCGGGTTAGCCGCTGCTTGTGTCGGAGAACAACCCGCTCCCCATCACTGGCTGCTGACACTTCGAGATCGCGAATCCGACGGCCCGTTGCGCTGCGCGTGGCAGTCAAGAAATTGGCCTGGCAATGGTGGCAGCGCCTTCGAAATGCAGGGCATGTCACCTCATATGGCGTCGGTGCTGCTGATCGACGAGCTGGTGACGAAGCCAGACGAAGGTATGCGCATTATGTCCCCTGGGGACGTAGCTCGGGAATATAAAGTTACCGCGCGAACGGTCAGTCGATGGCGCACGAACGGAATACTGAACGCAGAGTCGATCACATCAAAGCGACTGAAAGTCCCGCGCGACTTCTGTCCGCCGAATGACAAGCGGACGTGAAGCGGACGTGAAGCGGACATATCCGGACATCTCTGCGCGCGGCCAATTCTTGCCATAGGACCAGCGAAATCAGTTCGTTAAAGTTTTCGGTAGATGATTCGCGCGACGTTCGCAGCGAATACACACGACATCTACGGAGACTTCTGCAAATGGCTGCTGCCACCTTGAGCGCCGGCTGTATTGCGGCCGACCAGCTCTACGCCCTCGAAGAAATCCGCGCCCGGCTTGGACTAGGCGTTGCAGCGCTACGAACGGCTCGGCGCCAAGGGCTGAAGGTCCGGAGAATCGGAAGGCGCGGGTATCTCCTGGGCCGCGACGTGATGGAGTACGTCGAGCGAGCCGGCGCCACCACCTAACCCTCAGAAACGCCGAAAGCCAGCCCCCGCGAAGAGTCTGGCCCGGCGATTGGAGAATTTTGCAGACATGATTTTACCAGACGGAGCGACTGGCCGCCACGGAAAGCGGCAACCAAATTCACGGCCTAACGCCGTCGCCGAGTTGCTCGCCAAAAAACCGCCGTGCGACGCGGCGGCCGAGCTAATGGTGCTGCGGAACCTGGTGCTGGACGGAAAGATTATCGACGCCGCCAGCGACCTGACCGCCGATCATTTTTCCCGCGAGACGCATCGCAAGGTTTTCGTGGCGGTTGCGACGTTGCGGGAAAATGGATTGCCGATTGATATAGCACACGTGCGAGATGA
>CAZUPX010000232.1:0-13275 GCA_964622155.1 uncultured Planctomycetaceae bacterium
GGGAGAGCGAAACCAATTGACTTGCACCAAGCTTACGCCCGCTTCGACCAACCGGCGAGCCAACAGTACGCTCTGACCGAACTGCGTGCGCCCGTAACGATCGCGGGCGGCGGCTGGCTCGGCGTCGAGCTGGAAGGCGGCCCGCGAACGTGGCGACGTGAGCAGATCGAACGCCTGCCGCGTGGCGGCGTCGAACGGCGCCAGCGCTCCGCCGCGCTCGACGGCCGCGCGGTGTTGGTTCATCGCGGACAGAAGGGTCCGTCGCCCTTCGAGCCTGGTCAGCGCCAAGTCAGTCGGCAGCGTGAATTCCGGAATTCTGAACGTGTCCGACGCTGGCTCGCAGCGGAACATCCACGGGTCGAACGCACGACCGAGGAATCCAGCGTCTTGCCCCGGCCAAATGGAACCATCCGTATTGAAGATCTGGTGCGGCAATCGCACGACCGAAGGCAGTGATGTAGCGCCATCACGGAGCCGGCGAATCGTCGAACCAAAACTCGGCCAATTGTTGGGCGCGCCTGGATTGGCGTTCTCCATGTTCATCGGCGCATGGGGCTGACCGGTCAACATGTAGTAGCCGCTTGATGAATGGGCGTTGTCGCCCGTTCGCACGGCGCGCAACAGGCACAGGTGCCTGGCCAACAAGGATGTCTTGGGCAGCAATTCGCCGATATTCAGGCCGGGTACGGACGTGGCGATGGGCTTGAGTTCGCCACGGACCTCGATCGGAGCGTCGGGCTTGGGGTCCCAGGTGGAATGCTGGGCGGGCCCCCCGAACAGAAACAGAACGATGCACGACTTGGCGCGCCCACGACGAGGCGCGGCGTCTTGCGCGGCCGCCTGCCGCAACAAATCGGGCAGTGTCAAACCAGCCACGCCGAGCGACCCAATTCGCAGCATTTCTCGCCGCGAAATCCCATCGCAAAATCGCGCCGGCTGCGACTCAATCGTGAACATGGTGGTGACCTGTCGGACTGTCCGTGCTGCTAAACGCTAGCGACAGTATACCGCAAATCAACGTTGGCCTACGCCCCACTTACTTTGACGCACGTTCGTTGCCAGCCGTCGCGGCACTGTTGGCGGCTCATGCCGTGTCTGGCGGCACGGATTGTGCTGTCGTGCGATCTCCGCCGTGAGCTGCCGTTAAGTCAACTCGGTCGCCTGCATCAGCCCTCGCAGGTAACCGAATGCGAACAACCTGCCCTTCATCGTGTATCCCGGTTCGCCCTCGTCTTCACCGGCAAGTTGCGGCACGTGATCTGGACGAATCGGCCCGTCGAATCCGATGTCGCGGTAAGCACGCATGGCAGCAACCATGTCCGTCGGACCGTTGTCATGAAAGGTCTCGGTGAACGATTCCGTGGTTCCTCGAACGTCGCGAAAATGTACATACCGGATGTCCTTGCCGAGTCGTCGGATCGCGGCGCACACGTCAATCCCCATTTCGGCAAACGTGCCCTGGCAGAAACAGATTGCATTGCTCGGGCTGGGAACGAGTTTGACCAGGCGCTCGAAGCTCTCGACGCTGTTCATGATCCTCGCTTTACCGAGAAATTCGGGCAGCGGCGGGTCGTCCGGATGCATGGCCAGCACGACACCGGCCTCCTCGGCGACGGGAACGAGTTCCTTTAGAAAGGACTCAAGATGCGTCCAGAGTGCATCGGCCGAGATTCGCTCGTTATCAGGCGCGTGCATTATTCCGGCACCGTCATGCCCCAGCAGGACCGCTCGTTCAGCGTCCCGTAGATCAAATGCGGTGACCTTCGCCCCACCTCGTTCGGGAACATTCAGACGCGTACGGACCCAGTCCGTGCCGGCCATGAAGTTGTAGCAAAGAATCGGCACGCCTGCCTTTCCCATGTTTCGAACGAGCAGTTTTAACTGCTTGAGTTCGGATCCGTCGTCGCGACCGACCTTGATATTCTCGATGGGCAGATAACCTTCGATCACCGACAACTGAAGGCCGAACTCTTCGATCCGACTCTTCACTTCGAGCAAGTCGCCCAATGCCGGTCCCATATATCTCGTCACAATGTCCGTGACACCACACTGTGCGGCCAACGCAAGATTCTCGTCTGACATCGGTGTGAGGACCGTGGCAAGGCGCATTGGGTTCGACCGTTACTTGAGCGAATGCAGAAAAGCCGTCAAATCGGCAACGTCGCGGGCGGTCATGTCGCGGAGCAACAGATCGGGCATCAATGATTTCTGCTGCGCGACCACAAGCGATACTTCGCCGGCGGGGATGCGAACCAACTCATTCTTCTCGTCCCTGAGCACGATCGCGTCCGCATTTCTTTCGACCAGCAGTCCGGTGTGAATCCGCCCGGCGTCGGTTTCGACGACGTAGACCAGGTACTTGGGGTCAATCTTTTTGGACGGATCGAGCATCGCTTCGAGCAATTGTGCCGGAGCGTTCTGTTTGCCGATTTCGCTCAGGTCCGGGCCGAGCGGGGTGCCCGTGTCGCCGATCTTGTGACAATTGCGACAGCGCACGCCTTCGGCCTCGAAGAAGATCTTGCGGCCGGCTTCGACATTGCCGCCGAGGGCGAGAATGTCGGCCGGATCGATCACGGCGCCGAGCCGTCTTGTGCGTTGCTCCTCGGGAAGAAACCGCTCGAACAGATCGCGAACTTCGGAAATGGAACTGCCCGTCGCTTTGGCAATCACCTCGTCGCGGACCGCTTTGGGCAGCGACCTCTCAGCTACCAACTGCGCCAATTGGACAGCGGCGCTGGTCGACGTCAGTATGCGGTCGATCGCACTGGCGCGCTGGTCGGAGGAAGTGGCTTTGCCGGCCAATTGTTGCAACTTCGCCGCGGCCTCGGCGCGGGCGCTGGCCACCGCTGCACCTTCCGCAGGGTCCACAGTCGGCAACTGCTGGATCCAGTCGTGAACTAAGCTCAGGCCACGTTCGTCGACGACGGCCGAACCGATGCGCGGCATCCGGCCGGGGCCGACCTGGGACATCCGATAGAACAGCACGGACCGATAAGGATCGCCGGGCGCCATAATGCGCGCGTGCGGGATGCCGAAGGTTCCCTGTCCCGGACGGACGCCGACGGTTCCCATCTCGGAAACGTCGAGCGTGGCCAGTAACTGGAAATCGGCGTTGCCGCCGCCCCACTTGCGGTGACAGTGCGAGCAGTTGGCGTGCAGATACGAGCGGGCACGGCGGGCGAGATCCTCGTGTTCGCTGCGGTAGTCGACAAGCCGCGCCAGTTTCTCGGGAGGCGCGGGCAGCGGTTTCGTGAAGATGTTCAGATGCTCAAGCGTGCTGAGTTGGTTGGCGATCGCGCCGACGTAGTCGTGGTCTTGGTTCATTTGCAGCGTTTGCACACCTAACACGTACTTGGCCGCCATGTTGTGGCAGACGGCGCATTCGGTGCGGCTGGGGAAATGCCAGGTCTGCCGCCGCCGGCCGCCGGGAACGTCGGAATCGCGGATGGTGTACGTGCGGTCGAGCCCTTTGGGATCTTCGAGCAGGACGGCGTCGGTTTGCCCGTCGTTCCACAAGTAGGTGTAGCCTTGCCAATACTGATCGCCGACGTCTTCGCCCCCGGCCAGGCGCTCGTGGTGCAGAATTCTCGTCTCCAGCCGGCGACTGCTGCGGGGATTGCCAGTTTCCATTTCGAGCGAAAGCGTTTCCACCAGCACCGTGCCGTCGGGAAACTTCCAGCCGGGCGGGGCGCCCGGGGCGGGCTGCGGGTAGGTTAGGGTTTCAAATTCGATTCGCGCGTCGCCCGGAATACCCAGGTAGCGGTCCTTCGCCGCGCCGTCGCACCACTGGGGTGCGATGACCGAATAGGGAATCACGCCCGGCGCGGGCACGTGGTCGGCGACCGATGCGAACAGGCCGGTCGCGGTCAGGGTGCGCGGGAAGTCGCCCGTCGATTTGGCCGGATTGGGAACAAGCCGACTGATGTGGCCGCTCATGTGGTCCAACAGCAAGAGCTCGCCGGCGCGGTCTTCGGCGAATCCCACCAGGCGGAGGCTCGAATCGACCAGCTCCTTGTTTTCCGTCACCTTGTTGTGTTCGCGGTCGTAGCGCAGCATCCAGATGCGGCCGGTGTCATAGTCGCCGTAGACATACGCGCCGATCAATTCGGGGAGCCGCCGGCCGCGGTAAACAAATCCTCCGGTGATCGACCGGAAGTTGGCATGATCGTGCTCGACGATCGGCGGGATGATCGTGCCCGGTCCGCGCTTGCGCTCGGGGCGAAACGGGTGGCTGCCTTCGGTAATGCTCCAGCCGTAGTTGCCGCCGCGCTCGATGCGGTAGATCATTTCCCACAGATCCTGGCCCACGTTGCCAGTCCACAGGTCGCCGGTTTCGCGATCGAAACTCATCTTCCAGGGTTGCCGCAGCCCGAAGGCCCAGATCTCGGGGCGCGCCCCTTCGACGCCCACGAACGGATTGTCGGCGGGAATGGCGTATGATTTATCCGCGTCGCGGCGATCGACGTCGATGCGCAGGATCGAGCCGGGCAAGTTGGAGAGGTCTTGGCCGGTTTCTTTCGGGTCGGCGATCTCGCCTGAGTCGCCCGTCGCGATGTACAGGTAGCAATCGGGACCAAATTGCAGGCAGCCGCCGTTGTGACCTCCGGAGGGCCAGGTTAGGAGCAGTTGTTCCGTGCCGGGATCGCAATGCAGCGGGTCAGCGGCGCGGACTTGAAAACGCGAGACGTGCGTGCCGTCGGGCAATTCGGCTTTGGGGTCGGCGAGGTAGGTGACGTAGACGTAACCGTTTTCGGCGAACTTGGGATGAAAAGCCATCCCATAGATGACTTTTCCGAGATCGAGAAACAAGGCGGCTCGTTCGACGCGCGGGTCGTTGGGAAAAGAATAGATTTTTCCATAGCGCTCGGCGACGAACAGACGATCGGAGCCGCGAGCACTGGCCAGGTCCAAGGGCTCGGCGAAGTGAAGTTTCTCGAAAACCCGCTCGATGCGATAGGGAGCCGGGGGGTCGGGTGCTCCGCGAATTCTGGACGTTGTCCACGGCGTGCGCTGCTCGATGTCAAAGGGGCGCTTGGCCGCGGACTTCGGGCCGTCGTCGGCGCGGCACTTGGCCGAAGCGAGCAAGATACTCGTCGCAGCGACGCCAACTGCCAACAAGAGAGTTCGCATGTAGGGAATTCCAGCGGTTGGCTCGCATTATACTCGACAACGATGTCGCCGGGCACCAGAATAGCCGCCGTGTGCGGCAAACTGAAAACGTGTCAGAAGAACGGGCGCCACGCTCGGAAATCCCGATGAGCGAAGCGGACTTTGAGAATCGGACGGTCTTGGTGACGGGTGGCTCGCGCGGCATCGGCCGTGCCTGCTGCCTGCGACTGGCGAAAGCTGGCGCCCGCGTGGCGATCAACTATCACGCGCGCCAGGACGATGCTCGCGAAACAGCCAGACTGGTCCAGAGCGCGGGCGGACAAGCGATGATCGTGCAGGCCGACGTCGCCGACGAGCGATCCGTCGCGGCAATGGTGGCCCGCGTCAACGAACAGTTCGGCCCAATCGAGACGCTGGTCAACAACGCGGGCATCTTTGAATACGTTGGGCACGACGCCACGACGCTCGATCAGTGGAAGCGCACGCTGGACGTGAACCTGACGGGGACCTACCTCGTCACCTGGGCGGTCAAAGATCAGATGATCGCCCGGAAGTTCGGGCGCATCGTGAACGTATCGTCGATCGCGGCGCTGCGTGCGCGGCCGCATGCGATCGCCTACGCGGCCAGCAAGGCGGGAGTGGTGGCGTTTACTAAAAGCGCCGCCGAGGCGCTCATTCCCCATAACATTCGCATCAACGCGGTGGCGCCGGGACTGATCGAGACCGAGATTCTCCAGGACGTGGACGAGGCAACGTTGGAGAAGCTGATCGACCAGACGCCAATGAAACGAATCGGCCAGGCGGACGAGATCGCCGACGTGGTGCATTTTCTCTTGTCGGAGGCTTCGCGATTCATGATGGGGCAGACGCTGGTGGCCAGCGGCGGCCGAGTCATGTTGCCGTAAGGCACGAGCGACGCCACCGAAAGATGGGTGTGAAACGCGACGAAACATGACGGCATCGTGACCGGCGGTCCGTCGCAAAAGTGTATGATCATATGATGTAACGAGATTGACCGTTCCCTACTCGGCAGCGCAAATGCGGTAATGTTTTGCCGCACGTCGGCGGTCGAATACACGTTCGGTGGGAGAGGCGCCGTGAACAAACAAGAGATGGCAGCCATTCTCTCCGAGCAACTGGCTCGATATCGCAAGCGTCCCTATGCAGAGCTTCGTTCTATGCTCGAATCCAAGCACGTTGACACCTTTGAGGTCAAAGGTCCAAGCGGCGCGGACTACCAGATCGAGATTCTGTTCGTCTGGGATGACAAGCCGCTCGCCAATATCCGGGTCCTTGGTTCGATTGACGAGAACCCTCACCGACCTTTGTTGGGGTTTCTCCCAATCTACGTTTCCAGTGTGACAGATGCCTTTATCTTGAGTCCGCAGGGGACTTTCGTTGGCGAATGACCGAGTCAACACCTCGCCTAACCAAACGTTGCAGCAGACTGGGGCCGCATTGCGCGTTCTCGGGGTGCAACGTCTCACCGGTGTCCCCGGCACGTGAGCTTGAGCGTTGGGCGGCACCGACCTGTCACCAACTGGTATCCAAGAAATTATGAAAGCGCGATCGCTGCTTCTGCTGCTCCTGATTTCGGCGACCCTCGGAGCCGCTCTTACGGGCTTTTACTTTGTCCATGAGAGCTTGCCCCGCGCGATTCGCGCCCCGACCTCGCTAATTCTCGCCCTGGTCGCGGCCGTAGACGGATTGTGTTACGGCATCGGCGAAAGAGACCGCCTTCTGATAGACGAGCAGTTTCTCGAAGGCAAAGGGCACTGGTGCCGCCTCAAAGCAAGAAAGTAGAGAGTAGAAAGGAGACCACAGGAAAGACCCAACGTGGTGCTCGCTAAGCCGCTCAGCAACGCTTTCCTTTCTTATCTCCTTTCGACTTTCTCCTCTCTCCTGCTCTATTCCGACTTGTCGGAATGGGCGATACAAGACTCGAACTTGTGACCCCTAGCTTGTCGACCAAGCCAGAAACGCTCGCCAAAAAGCTCAGAAGTGCTTACTGCCTCGCACCATACAGCGATTCGGTCACTATTGCAAGTCATTGCAAACCATAGCAAACAATTGCGAAGAATAGCGGTACACGAGGAGCCAAAACGGTACGTACTGTTTTTCAGAAGTTGATCGCGATCCCACGCCGCGGCTGCGATGTGCGAGCGCCGGTGTCGAGATCAAGAAGTGGAGCCCGACGGGTGTCATCGTGAAGCTGCCGGACATGGGCGTTGCGGAGCCCGTTTCGGTCTAGTTGGAAGTGGTGCTGCCGAGTGGCAAGAGTGCCAAGAGCACTCGTGTTCGCCTGATTCAGCAGCCGTCCCTGGTGGAGTTCGACGAACAGTCCTCCCCCACGAACACGATTGCACAGGACGTTCGCCCTGCTCAGCAGGGCCAGGCGTCAACGAACGGTCTCACCCTGCAACCGGCGCCGCGCAACGGGGTTCAGAACGCGTCGCTGAATCCATAGGATGCGCGGCACATACCGATTTGTTCGATCTGGGAGGGGCAGGCCGTCAACCGACGGCCTGCCCGCTTTTATTGGCGGCGCCGTCACGAAAATCAAAAGACATGCTAGCCGCAACCTGACTTAGAAGCGCTCTAGAGCGGTTCCACGTTCGGTGTAGCGGCGATTGGCAGCTAGCACATGAAACAACTGCCGCGAAAACCGCGATAGCACTGCTCCAAAAAACGCTACACACAAATTGGAACCGCTCTAGACGGGTCATTCCAGTCGTGCGCTCAAGCATTGGGAGTTCACGTCGCGCCAATCGCTACCTTCGGCATAAGTCGAACCCCATCCACGTCTTCTCCGTAGGCCCCCGGGAAACGGGGGCGGATCGCCCTCTGTTCCTAGACGATATTCGGATTACCAGTCCGACTGGTGCCTGCGGAATCTTGCCTTCCACCATTGCAACCCGCGCGACGGTTTCCACCTGGCGCAACCACACTCAAAACAAGGAAGTTGTGTATGAGATCGTTTTGGAGAGTTCTCTTGTGCGGTCTGGCGTTGGCCGGCTCGAAGTCGTTCGCAGTGGCACAAAACCCGCCCCTGGTTCCGCCGCCGAGTTCGCGTCCTGGCTATGCCGAGCAGCCGCAGGGATCGGCGGCCTCGCAAGACGATTCGCTGTGTCCGTCTGGGGGCAATGGTTATCAGGGGAATGGCGCTCAAGGCACCGAAGAACTGGGAGACATTTCTTCATACTTGGCGCAGCGCGATAGTGGATCATTGACCAGCTCGACGTCGATTGGCGGCGTCTCAGTATCCTCCGCCGCGAACATGAACGGGCAAACCTTTGGGACCGTTGCGACTCCGGTAATTTCGGCCGGGCTCTTGACCTCAGCCAATGCCGAATCGCCTTATCCAATGAATCGCGTCTTCTTTAACTATTCGTACTATAACCAGTTCCAAGTGTCTCAAACGACTATCGACCCCACTGCGACGGCTCCATTCTCGTCCAGTGACCTGACGACGACTGCATACGGATTTAACTTAAATCGTTTCGATGTTGGCATAGAAAAGACGATCTTTGGTGGATTGGCGTCCGTTTACTTCCGAGCGCCATTTCTAAGTGCCACAGGCATTGATCCTGCTCTCACGAACAACCCAGGTTCCGCTCTAAACCTCAACTCATTCGAAGGCGTCGGCAATGTCAACGCCGGCTTGAAGGTCATGCTGCATCAAGATCCGACGACGGGCAACGTGTTTTCGGCGGGCGTCACGGTTGCTGCTCCGACGGCTCGGTCCGCTTACTTTCCAGTTGGTCGAGTGACGGTTACTGAGGGTGATCCATTCGCCGATCCTCCGATTCCCACGGTCCTCAACATCAACACGCAGAAGGTCAACCCCACCTATGTGCAGCCATGGGTGGCGGGTCAGCTCAACTACGACCGCTGGTTTTTTCTAGGATTTCTCGGCGTCCTCACGCCCACTTCCCAGCAGGTATTGACAACCCTGAATCCAAACGTGGCCGCCGGGTACGAGATCTTTCGAGGCAATGGCGGCTTGATTACTTCCGTGACGCCTTATGTGAACTGCCAGGTCTTGGCGCCGTTCCATGCTCCGGCGGGCGCGATTGTCAATTTCCCAACGCAAGTGTTTGTGACGGAAGGTGTCAACGTGTTTTTCGGAGAGCGGACGGCGCTGTTCGCCGGAGTTGTGACACCGGTGGCCGGCCCGCAGGCCTTTGATATCGGCGCGACGGCTGGAATTAACTACTTTTACTAGTCTCTGTTCGCCAATCGTAACGTGTCGTTGCGTTGGACTCGAGGCCGAGCCGTCGCGTGAATGCTCATCGGGTCCAACGCAACGCTGTGCGCCACAGGAAAAGAGTTATTTCGCTCAAAAACCAGATATTGAGAACGCGGCCCAGTAAAATGGGTTGGTACGTTCTTTCCCCTCGATCATCGAAATCTGCGCGGAGCGCAAGGCCTTGGCCTTGTCGGATCCTGGCCAAGCGGCCGTTCTCATAAAATCGCCCATCAGTACCCTGGTGGCATTGACTTCCACGGACCAGTTCGCGGCAACGACGGCTCGCGCGCCTGCGAGATGAAAGGCATGCCGTAGACTAGCGGCACCATGGCCGTGCGAATCGACGCCTCTGCCCACCTGGCAAGCGCTCAGCACGACAAGTTCGGTACCCCGTAGATTGGCAAACAGCAGTTCGGATCCAGTCAACAATCCCGGCAGCCGGTGCGGCTCCTCAGGGCGCCAGGCTGGAATGATGTTGTAGCCAGCCAGGGCGACAAAACAGCGCAGAAAAGGATCATTTACCTGTTGGTCCGGATTTTCGTAAAAGACACCGTGCGTAGCCAGATAGAGCACGCGAGGGGATAGTTCGCTCGGATGCGTGGCACCCTGGGAAAGTATCGCCTGCTTCGTCGCGTTCTTGCCAACCAGTGGCGTCGTTCCGAGCAAGGTCGCAACTTCGACACCCTCATCTCCCGCAAGTTCTGCCATCTCCAAATCCGGCTTGCCTGTCCGTTTACGCCACGTGACTGCACGCTCGGGCTGAGCGTCCAGGGCTGGGTGGGAAACGACCAAGGGCGGTGCTGAAGGATTCGTGACGTTTCTCGTGAACAGATCCCGGGCTGAAATAGCGTATTGAAGTGTTGTCGTTCTAACAACGTAGCCGCCCGTGGCCGGATGGATGAGCGCCGCCCAAGGGAGACTCCGCAGCGCCCCGTCGGGGCTGATGATCCAGCGATCTTTCTCTCCGGCAGCTTTGACCAGAGGGTCCAAAACGAGCTTGGACAGCGGTGCCAGGCACTGGTTTCGCAGATGCTCCTCGGCCGCAGCCTCGTCCTTCTGATAGACCCAATATAGGTCCCGCGGGTTTCCTGGATTGTTGCCCCCATACGCCTCAAAATAGCCCAACAATTGTGCCACAAGTTCGTTGATTTTTTCGGCATCGCCATCTTGATCGCCCAGGCGAACCACTTGGACGGGTAAATCCGTTGTCAGCACCCACGCGAAGTAGTGGTGTCGTTCATTGGCGTCTTTCAAGGCGAATATATCGACGAGTGCCTCGTTGGGGCAGAGTTTCGCGCGCAAGTCCTCCATGTTGAGCCAAGTCACTTGAAGTGCCTTTGTTTGAGATTCGCTGAGCTCGCGTCTCCTGGCCTCAATTTTCAGCAGTTCATCAATGTCCCCTTTAGAGCCGCCATAGTGCATGTAGGCCAGATGCTCGACCGTTTGCAGTAATTCGATTCGGTTCTTGCTTGGGGCTTGTCGACCAATGAGCGCCAGGATTTCGGCCGACTTCACCTTTCCGTTCAGAAGCCATTCGCAGGTCGCGTCGCGCAACTCATCGCTGGCGCAAACATGCATGGCTAGGCCGAGGCTGGAATGCAGCGCCGGGTCGATCCAAATTCGAAAGAAATCCTGCTGCTGGGTTGGGGTAAGGCCCGTGACGTAACCGAGCAGTTGCTCGTTAACGACTCGTTGACTTCGCAAGGCGTGTTCGGTCGCCAAGTCGATTTCTTCTTTTCGTTTTGCGTGTATGTCGACGAGCAGCCGATGGCAATCGACAAGCTCCGGCCGCCCTTCGTAATGTGGCAAGATGGCCTGCGCTTCTGACAGGGCGAATGCGAGGTCATTCCCCGACACGAGGACCCTTATCCGGTACCGTCGGAGATCGACCGGAACATCGTGGTGCGGATCCTGCAAAAGAGCCGTGTATCGCTCGATGGACTCGTCATAGAATTTCCTAGCGCTGGCAAACGTCAAGCCGGCCCCCTGTCGGCCAAGTGACGCCAAAACACGACCTCGCAGCGCTTCGATCAAGCCATAAAGTGAGAGATTCGCGGCATGTTCTTTGGTCTCCTCTCCACCGATGGCCTTCGTCGCCTTCGCTGCTTCGTCCGCAGCCTTCTGGGCAGTTGTCAAACGAGTAAGCAGGCGGTCGCCACCACCTAACCTTTCGAAATCGCTGCGAACCCATTCGGCTAGCAACACTCCTTTGTGATGTTCCAACTCGGCGCGGTGTCGAACGCTGGGCCGGATGGTGAACAGGTCCCGGTTTGCCTCCTTAGCTTCCATGTCCGCGATACGGGTCAAGCACGCTTCGGCCATCGTCAATTGTTTGTCAGCGTCCGCAAATCGCGTCAGTTTCCGATACATGTAATTCAATTCACAATGGCAGGCGAACTGCAGTTCGATCGCTTCAAGCTTTATTCCAAGTCCCTGCACTCGCGCCAAGCAGGCCTTCATGCGTGTTATGGCCTTGAGCGTATCACGTTCACGAAAGTCCAGCTCCGCCAGTTGTATCTCGCATTCTGTTAAAAAATATGGTGCTTCCCGATCGTGTCCATGTTTCGTCGACACCTCCCGCTCGACGGACTCCAAGTTTGTTCGCGCCTGTTTATTGCTCCCGAGGACCACCAGGTTGATCGCATGGCTAAGACGCACTCGACAATAGGTCATGGGGTCAAGCGTCTCATTCTTCCCGCCGAAAGAGTACCCAGGGCCAAGCTGCAGCGCCCTCATAAGATGCTTGTCGGCTAGCTTTGCTTTCCAATTGACCTGATACCACTGACCAAGATCGCTATGAACGCGCAGCATTAAGCCACTGTTAGGATACTTTGACGCGAGATCCTCAAGTTCATTTTGAGCTTTTAGGGGGTCGCCTAATTTGTGACTGCAACGGGCGGACTGCCATTGTGCGAAAACAATTCGCTCGGCGTCCTTGCCTGCAAGCACTTTTAGCCGTTCGAAGTCTCTTCGCGCTGCCTCTACTTGGCCTGAATTTAGATTCTGTCTTGCGCGATCAAATTGAACATTATAAGCGTCCAGCGCCGCGGGTGCCGCGAACATCGCGATGACCAAGATGAAATTCATGTTTCAATTCTCTTGCTGCGGTTTGGCGTCGCTCCGCTCTGACCAAGTGTGACTCGCGTACCCAGTCGTTAATTCTTGCCGCTTGCTGACATTTTATGAGCGGAGAATGGGCCTCCTCGGAACAGGTAATGGACGAGGGACAGCAGCCGCTGGCCCAGGTCCGGTGCTTCGCCGACCGTCGGCGGAGCGATCACTCGATGCCTATCTATTGTACCCGCGCCAGCGAGAGTGTGCGCGATTGCTGGCGACGCATCGCGCGCAGAAGCTTGCGGCTCAACCGACGTGACAGGCGCTGTGCTCTGCGCGCTGCTTGGCGATGATGCGTGGACGCGCTGTCCGCGCTTCCGGCGAGGTTGAATGCGCAAGAGGTCGTGGGCCACCAGCGCACCGCGCGACGATCCACGGCTGACGCCGGATAGTGCGTGAGTACAACTTCGGGCGCGAACTCCCATTGGGCGCGGACCACAGTGCGACGTTCGCAGACTGCGGACCGGAACGCATTCCGCTCTTGGGGCGTGAGCGGCATACGCTCCTCCCACAACTGGTCTGCGGTCGGGCCTTGCCAGCCTTGGGGATGCGCCAGCTCGTTGGCCAACTACGAGCGATTTCCGCGTCGCCGCAAGAATCGACGAGACTTTGGTCTGGTTGCAAATCAGCGGGGGGCGTGCTGCGGCTGCCGGTCAGGTGGGCCTCCTTGATTATCGATTCTCGGTTGGTCATGAGCAGCCGGCCCCAATCGTCAGTTCCGCTTTGTGACGCCTGCCCGACGTTCAGGGAGGGAAGCTGTGGCGAAGTTCGAAATTCGCGACTCATGGAATCCTCCAGGCTTC
>CAZUPX010000233.1:0-1827 GCA_964622155.1 uncultured Planctomycetaceae bacterium
CGCTTCCACTTCGGATCGAGCATGTCGTGGACGGACTTGGGGCGGAGAGGCTCGGGAACACGCTGAGTGTTGACGATCAGAATTCGCGCGCGGGCCGCAAAGCCCTGCCAGGTGCCGTTGGCACTGCCGAACTCTTTTGGAAAGCCCTGGGCCGCGGGCGAGCGATACACTTCCAGCAAGCCCTTTTTCTCCAGCCGGATGGTGTTGAGGATCTCGTTGTTCCAGAACACATCGCAACGCGGCCGGTTGGCTTCGGCGATCAAGGCATTAACCAGGCCGACCGTCTTGGTGCTCTCTACGTCGAATTTTGGCAGGACATCGATCGCGGTTTCCCGCGTGAAGTCCGTATAGATCGGTGCCGAGAACTCGGAATCCAGCGAAGTGTAGGCGACGACTTCGCTCTGCCCGGACGATCTCCAGCACCCGGAGAAGGCGACACAGACAAATGTGCAGATGACAAATCGCATCGCCGGCCTCGGGAAGTATTTCGCGGCCTCTTGGTCAGGTCGTCGTGCCTTGGTCGACATCAACTCGTGTCGCCCAAGCCCGACTGTGGGAACGGCCGGATCGCACCAAAGGACCCTACACAATTGCGACGAACACGGCAAGCAAGAGTCACTGTCCACGGAAGGTATGGCGCGTTAGCTCGACTTCCCTCGGGTTGTCCGGCGCGGTGTCGAGAAGGGGGGCCGCGAGCGATCGCACATGACGGTCGAAGAATGCTCGATTGTACATCCGAGCGATTTCAATCGCCCTCTGGCGATCCTTCTTTGTTGCGTCATCTTGGCCACTTTCGAGAAACGGCATGTCGCTTAAGCTCTCGTGAACAATGCCTGGGGTGCTGAGCGTGACTTCGTAGCTGACCGATTTCACGCTCTGGCAAAACTCCTTGCGCACGCGGCCCAGTTCTCCCTCCAAGTCTCGTCCCGGCGTCTGCAATAGCGCTAGGAGCCTTGGGATGCCAGCGCGAGGAACTCTCCTGGCATATTGAATCATTACGGGTTGATCAAGCGTACTGCCGTCCGGATTCTTGTTGACAGTCATCACTAGCCCGAATGCATCGGAGATTACGGCGGCCTTCAGGCGATTGTCGAGCTGACAGGCTTTTGCAGCGTTTCGTCCGCCGAAGGAATGTCCAAAGACGCCGACACGAGCCAGATCAAGCCGCCCTTGGAAGCGACTGGGTACGGCGCCTGACTCGAGACGCTCCAATTGGTCGAGGGCGAATACCAAATCCGCAGCGCACAGGTCCACGTACTTTTGCTCGAACGAGTTTTTTTCTTCTTCGGTGCGCTGCTTTGTCCACAATGATTCATCGAATAACGTGACCCGATCGTCGGGAAAGAGCACGGCGAACGCCGTCGAGGGATGGTCGATACCAACCACGACGTAGCCGTGACTTGCCAGGTCTTCGCCGAGCATGCTGTACCCGAGCGAATTGTATCTCAATCCATGCGACAGCAGCAGCACGGGATACTTGTTGGCCTCGGAACTTATCGAGGCGTCAGCGACAACGTGAGTACGCGCGGAAGAAAGAGCATCGTAGGAGCCCTCCGCCGCCTCCTTCAGCTTGTCTTCGCCGATGGCGGCCTGAAGGGTCGAGAATCCGGGGATGTAAGGCGCGGTCATTTCGGGTTCCTGGGACTTCGCGGGATACCAGATATGCACCATAATCTCGCTCTTCGTGCCACCCTCCGCGCCGGGTCGCTTGCGCTGTGCATTAATCCAATGATATGAAGTCCTGCCAACCGATAACGGGCCGGTCGGCGGCAGCAACTCGATGGCGGTCGCCGGCGCTGGCTCCTGAGCCCAGGCATCGGTTTCGGT
>CAZUPX010000234.1:0-4962 GCA_964622155.1 uncultured Planctomycetaceae bacterium
AAAATATTTGAGTTTGTGGTAGCATTCCACGCCAGCTTCGTCCCACTTGCGTGACGGTACAGCGACGGGATACACTCTATCCACCTACGGATAACGATCACTCGGCAATCGTAAGCGCCGTGGCGTTTATCCAAGCAACTATTTCGGGAATTCAGAAATGGCTGAAGGCACTATCAAAAAGTTGACGGACAAGGGCTTTGGGTTCATCAAGACCGGGAGCGAAAAAGACCTTTTCTTCCACTCATCGAGCCTCCAAGGCGTCACATTCGACGACCTCCAAGAAGGCCAAAAAGTGTCCTACACGGAAGGTCGGGGTCCGAAAGGCCCATGCGCCGAGAACGTCACGCCGATCTAGCTGAGCATCGCAAATCAGCGAACTTGGCCTCAAACTCCTGAATGTGTCGCCGTGCGAATGACGACAGCGTGATTCCGTCCGGCGCTATGCCCCTTTGGGACACTTTGCCCGCCAGCAGCCTGTTGAATTATCGACAGGCTGGGTTGTTCAGGCACTTGACTCGCACCGACAGACAACAAGGGCAATTCGCGCGGCGGAGTGATTCTCTGCCCGTGCTTTCGTTTAGGAGGATTTTGACATGACCACCCAGCCAAGTGAACTGTCCGCCGCGGCCGCTCAACCGCGCCCCTTGCGAGTCTGGCCCGCGCTGGTGCTGTTGGCATTGGTGGGAGTCGCCAAAGCCACACCCTACTTCGCGCAGGAAATGTCCGTCGGCGTGTTCATGTTCGGCGTGTTTGCTCCGCTGGTCGCCGGCGTGGGGATGCTCCTGTGGTGGATGTTCGCCAGCCGAGCAATGGGCCGCGAACGTTGGCTCGGCCCGCTGGGAGTCACCTTGATTGCGGCTGTGACTTACCTGCTGCTGGAGCCGTCGATTGGGGGGATGGGGTTTTTCTTCTTTGCGGTACCGACCGGCGCCGTGGCGGTTGGCCTGGCGCTCGTGTGCCTCAGCCGGGCACGTTCTGCCTTTCGCGTGTGGGGAGCAATCCTCGGCGCCGTCATTGGTTTCGCGGGCTGGGATCTGGCGCGCAACGACGGCGTCTGGGGAGATTTCAAGCCCTCGCTTCATTGGCGGTGGGAACCCACGGCCGAGGAGCGCTTCTTAGCAAGTTTGGAGCAGCAAAGCGAGTCGCGTTCTCAAGCGACGGAAGAAGCCGCCTCCAGCGAGACGATTGAAGGATCAGCCTGGCCGGAATTTCGTGGTCCGAAGCGAGACGGCACCGTGCCCGGTGTGGTGATCGATACCGATTGGCAAGCACATCCGCCGAAGGAATTGTGGCGCCGACAAGTCGGTCCCGGCTGGTCGTCGTTTTCCGTGGGCGGGCACTGGCTATTCACCCAGGAGCAGCGAGGGACTGTTGAAGTGGTCGCGTGCTACGACGCCGACACCGGCGCCCAGCGGTGGATTCACGAATCTCCCGCCCGTTTTTGGGAGGCGGTGGCCGGGGCCGGCCCACGAGCCACTCCCACGCTGAAAGACGGCCGATTGTTTGCCGTCGGGGGGACGGGACTGGTGCATTGTCTCAATCCATCGAATGGCACCGAGATCTGGCAGCGCGATTTGACGAAAGACGGCGCGCGGCAGCCGCCGACGTGGGGATTTTCGTCTTCGCCATTGATTGTCGATGATCTGGCCATCGTGTATGCGGGCGGCGCCGATGACAAGGGCGTGTTCGCATACGACGTCAAATCGGGTGAGCCGCGCTGGAGTGTTCCCGCCGGCGATCACAGCTACAGCTCGCCGCAGCGCGCGACAATCGCCGGCCGTGACGTCGTGTTGATGCTCACTAACACTGGCCTGAGCGCGATCGATCCGGCCAACGGAAAGAACGCGTGGACGTATGAATGGCAGTTCGAAGGCTACCGCGCCATACAGCCGCTGATGGTGGGAGAATCGGGCGTGCTGCTTGGCACGGGCATGGGCACCGGCACGCGACGCGTCGATGTGGCGTTTACCGATGCGTCCGCGCAGATCAAGGATCGCTGGACGTCGCTCGAAATCAAGCCCGACTTCAACGACTACGTCGCCCACAAGGGATGCTTGTACGGCTTCGATCACAACATCTTTGCCTGTATCGACCTCGAGACGGGCAAGCGCAACTGGAAAAAGGGACGGTATGGCAACGGACAAGTCTTGCTGTTGCCAGACGCCGACCAGCTCGTGGTGCTCACAGAAGCCGGCGAAGTCGTCATCGTCCGCACGAATCCAAAGGACTTGGAGGAGTTGGCGCGCATGAAAGTGATGAGCGAGAAGACCTGGAACCACCCAGTCCTGGTCGGCAATCGACTCTATGTCCGCAACGCCGAAGAAGCCGTTTGCCTGGAACTGCCGCTGGTCAAGGCAGCGGCCGTAGCTGCAAATCAAGAGGACCGGTAAGCGCCGCATCGGGCCCAGCATGAATGCGTGAAGCTCACCTCACAGAGCTTTCAGCAACTGCGCTAATCTTTCGGCTGCTGCCACGACTCACCTCGACGTGCATCGCTTTGAGAGACATGCTACCTTGGCTACGAAGTTTCAGACCCATACTGTGCTAACCTCCGACACAAACTTTCAGGACGCCATCGACATGAAGCGAGTCGCACTGACCTTATGCTTTTGGGTTGCCGCCGCCGCGGCATGGGGAGCTTCGGATGACTTCCCAACGCTGAAACTTCAGAACTGGCACCAGTGGCGCGGGCCGCTGGCTTGCGGCGTCGCCCCGGTGGCAAATCCTCCGACCACCTGGGACGAGAGTACGAACATCAAGTGGAAGGTCAAAGTACCTGGCAAGGGCACGGCCACGCCGATCGTGTGGGGCGATCAGATCTTCTTGATTACCGCCATCAAGACGGATCGCGAGGTCGAGCTGCCGCCGCCGCCGGCCGATGCGCCCAAGAATCCTTTCAACATTCAACGGCCAACGAACTTCCACCAGTTCGTGGTGATGTGCGTAGATCGACGCACCGGCCAGACTTTATGGCAGCACATGGCCAAGGAGGAAGTGCCGCACGAAGGTCATCACAACGACGGCAGCTTCGCTTCAAGCTCCCCTACGACCGACGGCAGCCACTTGTACGTCAACTTTGGCTCGCGTGGCGTGTATTGCTACGACCTGGCGGGCAATCAGAAGTGGAGCCGCGACCTGGGAAAAATGTTGATCTTCAACTACTTTGGCGAAGGTAGCTCGCCGGTCGTACACGGCGATTCGGTGGTCGTCAATTGGGACCATCTGGGCGGCTCGTTTATCACGGTGCTCGACGCCCAGACTGGCGAAACCAGATGGAAGGTGGATCGCGACGAAAACATCTCCTGGTCGACGCCACTGGTGCTCGATCACAACGGACGAACGCAAGTGATCGTCAATGGCACGAAGCGCGTCCGCAGTTACGATCTCAAGACTGGAGAGCTGATCTGGGAGTGTGGTGGCCAGGTGCGGGCCGCCATTCCGTGCCCGGTGAGCGACGGGCACCTGGCCTTCGCCATGACTGGTTACATCGGCAACGCCCTGTACGCCATTCCGCTGGATTCCACGGGCGACATCACCGACACGGAAAAAATCGCCTGGAAGCGTAAGGGCCCGGGCACGCCTTACGTCCCTTCGCCACTGTTGTACGGCGATCTGCTGTGGTTTACCGGCAGCAACAAGGGAATTCTGTCGTGCCTCAATGCCGCGACAGGCGAACCGATCGTTGACCGTAAGCGGTTAGAGGGGATCGCCAACATCTATGCTTCACCGGTAGGTGCGGCCGATCGCGTTTACCTGACCAGCCGCGAAGGCAACACGGTGGTCATCAAGCGTGGACCCGAGTTGGAGATTCTTGCCACCAACAAGCTCGACGATCGTTTCGATGCCTCGCCGGCGATCGTGGGCAACGAGATCATTCTCCGCGGCAACGAATCCTTGTATTGCATCGCGGCCGAGTAGGGGCTTGTCGAACGACCTATTGGCCACCACCGTGTTTTGGTGCCCCTCCGGGGCCCGCAGATGAAGGAAGCCTCGACGACCGATCCCACGGACGACGCCAGCCACTTCTTTCGCGAAGCTCGCCGCGACTTGGACGGACCGCTGCACGGCGTTCGCGTGCTGGAGGTCACGTCGACTTGGGCCGGACCCCGGTGTGCCTGCCTGTTGGCCGACTATGGCGCCGACGTCGTCAAGATCGAGCTGCCACTCTCGCCTGACGTCGCGCATCGGCTGCCGCCATTTCTGCCGAATTCCGATCCGCCGATTTCATTCTTCGACGCGGCCGTGAACCGCAACAAGCGAAACATCGCCCTCGATCTAGGGCGCGCCGAGGGTCGCGAGGTATTCCTCGAATTGGCGCGCAACGCGGATATCGTCGTCGAAAACTTTCGACCCGGCCGGATGGCCGGCTGGGGATGCGGCTACGAGCAGGTGCGCGTCGTCAATACAGACATCGTCTACGTCTCGATCAGTGGTTACGGGCAGTACGGACCGTATAGCAAGCGGGCCGGCTATGATCCGCAGGCACAAGCCATGTCGGGGCTGATGTGGTTGAACGCGGTCGATGACGATCCACCGATGAAAACTCCGATTTATCTTTCCGACGAGTTAGCCGGACTGCACGCCGCCTTTGCCGCGCTGGCGGCCCTGAAGCACCGCGACGCGCGGGGCGAGGGTCAGCATGTCGATGTTTCGCTTCTCGACGCGACCGTGGCGTCGTGTACCGGACAACCAACGCTGGCCGCCCAGGGTCTGCCCACGCCTCGCCTGGGAAATAATTATCCCTTCGCCGCGCCTTGCAGCGTCTATCAGTGCCGCGATGGATGGTTGTATGCCGGCGTGCTGCTCGACGCGCATTGGGTGAAGCTTAGCGCGCTGTTGGGCCGCGCGGAGTTGGGCACGCATCCCGACTACGCGACGATGGCGGCGCGTGTCGCGCGACGCGATGAGCTGGATCAGATGCTGGCCGACTTCTGCCGCCAGCAGACTCGCGATGAAGTCATC
>CAZUPX010000235.1:0-2326 GCA_964622155.1 uncultured Planctomycetaceae bacterium
CCAGCTCCACATCGGGCATTGTGAGAGGATGGGGAGGTTGCAGAGGACCGGCCTCGTGATGGCGCAGACGAACAATGGCGCCGCAGCGGGGACAGCGTTTCTTGTAACCCCACGGCCCCAGGCGAAACTTGAGAACCTCTCCACAGAAACACATCCCTCGGCGCGCCACGGCTTCTTCTCAGCTCAAGCCACGAGACTTTCGACCCCTGATCTGTCGGCCACTATAGGTGGGCATGCTTGCTCCGTCAGGGTGTACGACATACTTCGCAGTCACACGGCTTGAGCGAAGCTGTTTTGCCCGCGTTGCCCAGTCGCAGTTTCTTGCCGATCTTTCCAGAAGTCGTCCAAGACGCAGGTGGGGCTCAGGTAGTCGGCGCGTAGTTGCAGCAGGGCTTCGGCACCGTCTTCGGTCCAGAACTTTTCGGTGCCCTTGACGCGTTGGTTGAACTGCTTCACAGCCGATTCGACGTAGCTCGACGTGATCGGCAGGCCGGCTCGGCGGTAGTCCGGGTAGCGCATTTTGTCCTTGTGGTTTTGCAGGTAGCCCAGAGCCGTGGCCACCACCACGCGGGGGTGCGTGTCGCCGTCATCTGCCGCGGAGGAACCCAACTCGGCCTGCCTCTGGGCTAACTCGGCGATCACTTTTTCTACTTCGCCTTGCCACGTCCACGTCATCCAACGGACGTAGCAAGGCCAGCCGTCGGTGAAAGGACGCCCCGCCATCGCCGCTGCGAACAGGTAGCTGATGGCGTGGATGATGTCCAGGATCGGCACGAACGACGAAAAGTGTTTCCGCCACACCGCCCAAACGTTGTCGGAACCATCGCCGACGAAGGCCTGCCGCTCGGCCGCGAAGAAGCCCAATTGCCACGCCATGGTCGCCACCATCGGGCCGAACTCCGGCCACCGCCGCCGCGTCGCCGTCAGGTGTTTATCCAGCATCTGCGGCGGCGTCCATTGCGCGGATGGTCCTTTCTCACGCAGCACCTCTTCGCCCTGCTCCGGCTCGTCCGCTGCCGCCGCCACCTCTGACTGGCCCGCCTCCACCGCAGCCGACTTCTTCGTCTTCAGTTCCCGCGCCAGCTTCGCGATCCGCGTCGGGTCCACGAACGCCGCCGGCACTTCCGGGCACGGGTCGTTCGTCTGTGCTTCGCTCTCCATCGTCATCAGCAGGCCGATCTTGTCCTCGCGCCAATGCTTGCCGCGGTGTTGGTCGTCCGCAGCCATCGTTTCTTCGGGGCTGGTCGTGTTTTCCGCAGCGGCCGCCTTGAAATCACTGCGAATCTGCAGACGCCCGCCGTCCACGCTCACCACCGCCACCGCCGGCGCCGTGACATCTTCCGGCTTGTCCTTACGCTCCGTCAGCGGCAGGCTCATGTACCGCGCCACTTCCGCGTCGCGCTGCGCGCCACGCACCGCGCCGATCGCCTTCGTCACACGCTCCACTTGCTTGACGTCCACCGCGAGTTGCAAGTAATCCAGCAGATCCTCGCTACCGGCCGCGAACGAGCCGTTCTTCGTGCCCGCTCGCACGATCTTGCGTTGCAGCGTCGGGCTGCACTCCGAGCGGTCGTTGCCCAAGCTCATGGTCTGAGGGAAAAAAAGACCGCCGACATTTGCGGCAGTAGGTAGCAGGCTCCGTCCATTCCGCTTCGCCCACATCCGTTTGAAGGATGCGGCAATCGTCCGACTTGGGATCGCGTTGCACCTCCTTCCCGCACGACGGGCACGGTTGAAACGCGGCCGGCCTCTCCTCCACGGTGTTGGCCTGCCGCTGCAACGCCTCATCGAGCATTTCCTCCGAGAGTACCTGCCGGATGGCCTTGATCGTGTCCTCAATCGCCGTGAGCTTGGTGCCCCAAGCCGGCCCCTTGTCGCCGTAGAGCCGGTCGACCAGGCTCTTGGCTACGCCTTCGAGATAGACACGAACCGGTTCGGCCGGCTCGGTGGAAATCTGGTAGCGAGCCATCCCTGGCTCCTTTCTGAAAATGCGGGAAGTGGGAAACTTGGGTGGAGAATTTACCACAACCTACCGCGGCCAAGCAACCCAGCTACAAAAAACTTTCGCCGACCGACAGAGCGATCCCTCCGACAGCCCTCACCACAACCCCAAGCTGCGACGGACAACTTCGTCTCCCCTCGCGCCGACGAACGTGGCCGCCGTACAAAGCATGTCGTACACCCGCCCTGCCCGGCGCTGGGAAAGTCGTGGTCGAAGGTTTCCACGGTTTGCTGGGTGTAGGTTGGGCCCGCGCGGTGGAAATTGCCCAGCAGTTCCTGCTTCTTCGTGTCGATGCGGAGCACCGGATCGCCGGCGGCCTGATCC
>CAZUPX010000236.1:0-5349 GCA_964622155.1 uncultured Planctomycetaceae bacterium
TCTCGGTGATCACGACCACACGCGAGGTGAAGCCGGCCCGACTCTTGTCGCTGCCGCCGCCCGACATGAATTTGAGCGTGGCGCCGTTGAGGAACTGAATCGACTCGACGCGCCCCCCGCGGCTGCCGCCCCCGTGCCTGGGCATTAGGTCTCGGTAGCGAGACTGTTCGACCGACGGCAAAATGTCTTCGCGCCACTTGTCGCCGGCCATATCCATGTCCGGCAGGCCGCAGATCACCGTTTCGCCCACCTCGAACAGGTGATACAGCAGCGGGATCACGAAACAAGACAGCGTCTTGCCCGATTGTGTCGGCCCTGTGGCGACGCAGCGCGACCAACGGCCCGAATCCACCTCGTCGAACCACAGGCCACAGTACGGCTGCCGTGAGCAGCGGAACCGGCGACCGGCAAATGGCCCGTCGGGAACGACAACCTCCTCTTCGGCAAATTGCCGCATCGAGCGGACCCGCGGGGCCTTGGCCCGATCGATGAGCCAGGTCAGGTCACTGGCTGTCTGCGTCGTCCTCGGGCACTGGCTCATCGGTGTCTCCGAAACAGCGTGTGATCTCGCACTGTGCGTCGTCAAGGGCGTCGTTCAGAACCTCCAGGGCAGCCGGACCGAATTGGCGCTGGAGCACATCGCCCGCCCCACGCAGGATGGCCGCAATCCTTCCCAGGCCCTCACGGACCTCATCACGGGACAAGAGCAGCCGTTCGCGTTCCAGTCGATCGAGTCGAGCCAGTGCAGCCCGTTCTTCACGATAGCGCTCCAGTGCCTGGCTAGAACTTCCCGCAAGCATCGGATCGTCGTCGCCGGCGAGCCTGTGCGCGTTGGCAGCCAGGAAGTCGTGCAAGGCGTGGACAACCGAAGGCAGGCTGATCGATGGCCCGCCGAAGGGGATCCCGTACCGTTCGGCCTGTTCGTTGAGGACTTTGGTTTGGCGGCCCGACATCTGCCGCCAGTGTTTTTGCGGGATCGATCCGTAATAGGTCCAGCGGAGCTTCTCCTCGCGCTGCTTTTCGAAGCGCCGTAAGGCACTCCGTTCCTGAGCCGAAAGTTCCTCGTGGTTGGCGACCTTCCTGTAAGCCCGGCCAATGAGGTCCTTATCGACGCGAGTTGCCGCATCGTCAAGTTGGGCGAATGAGCGCGAACTGGCGGTCTGTCTGGACATCTTACTTACTTACCCAAACAAGCGCGGTTCGTACAAAAGTTTCGGGGTCTCCCGCCCCGCACAACGCGGCGCTCGCCGCAAGTACCTACGAGTTTTTTTTGGCGGCGTAGCGTGCGATCGTTTGTGAAGTTGAAGCGTGCGCGCGCCACGCGGAATCTTCCACCGTGCATCCAGAATTGACTGGATGTCATTCGCCACCCGAGGTAACTGTCCACTCCTGACGCGCGTCGAATGGCGACGTGCAAACGGTTCCTCAACTACGGGAGACGAACGATGACTGCGAAGAAGAAGACTACTGCCAAGAGTTCCGCGAAGACCAAGCGAGCGACGAAGCGCTCCGACAAGATGTCCGCGCTCGATGCTGCGGCCAAGGTGCTGGGCGAGTCGAAAGAGTCCATGGCGTGCAGCGACATGATCGAAGCGATGGCTGCCAAGGGGTATTGGAAGTCGACAAAGGGTAAGACCCCTGCCAATACGCTTTACTCCGGGATCTTGCGGGAGATCGCCACGAAGAAGAAGGAGTCCCGCTTCAAGAAGGCCGAGCGCGGGAGATTCACGTTGGCGTAGCGCCCCAGCTTGGCACGTCGCCACCCACGAGGCCCCCACGCGGGGCCTCTGGTCGTTGGTCGCCACACTGGCCAACCTGGGCCACCGGCCGCCACAATGGCCAAACGTCGCGTTCACGTGGCAACCTCTTGGGCAACGATGCGCTCGGCTTTTCGGCCTGTAAAATTCTCCCAACGTTGGACGATCACATCGCAGTACAACGTGTCTAGCTCCATCAGGAATGCACGCCGTTGCGTCTGCTCGGCGGCGATCAGCGTGCTGCCGCTCCCGCCGAACAGGTCCAAGACATTCTCGCCCGCACGTGAGGAATACTGCATTGCTCGCGCCGCCAACGCAACCGGCTTCTCTGTCAAATGAACCATGCTCTGCGGGTTGATCTTTTTGATGCTCCACACGTCCACCGCGTTGTTCGGACCGAGGAAGACATGCGCCGCACCTTCCCGCCAACCATAAAAACACCACTCATGGTTTCCCATGAAGTCTTTACGGGTTAACACGGGATGCTCTTTCACCCAGATGATGGCCTGGGAGAAGTAGAGTTCGCACGCCTTCAACACCGGTGGGTAGTTGGCACAATTGGCATACCCGCCCCAGATGTAGAACGCTCGGCCTGGCTCGAGGACGCGAGCGATGTTACCGAACCATGCGGCCAACAGCTCGTCGAATGCCTCGGCGGACACGAAATCATTGGCCAGCGGCCGATCCTTCGCCCGCAGTTTCTTGCCAGTGGGCTTGGATTTCCCCGGGTGGCGAGCCAGGTCGAGCGATTGGTGGTGCTTGGGGCCGGAGAACGAGCTCAAGCCCGCCGCGATCGCGTTGTTGCTCCGCGGCTCGACTTTTACGTTGTAAGGTGGGTCGGTGTTTAGCAAGTGAACCACCGTGCCGTCCAACAACCGATCGACATCTGTCGGATTGCCGGAGTCGCCGCACAACAAACGGTGATGGCCCAAGATCCATAGGTCACCCGGCTTCGTGGTCGCCTCGTCGGGTGGCTCGGGAACGTCGTCCGGATCACAGAGACCTTCTTTCAGATTTGGATTGAGCAACTTGGCCAGCTCGTCCTGGTCGAAGCCCAAAAGGCTCAGGTCAAAATCCATGCTTTGCAGCTCTGCCAGCTCAATGGGCAGCAATTCGAAGTCCCATTCGGCGATGCTGGCGGTCTGGTTGTCGGAGATGCGCAGCGCGCGGACTTGAGCCGGTGTTAGATCCTTAGCAACGTGTACCGGGACTCTTTCAAGCCCAAGCTTGTGGGCAGCTTTCCATCGCGTATGCCCACAGATGATGACTCCATCACCGTCCACGACGATCGGCTGGCGGAATCCGAACTCACGAATAGACGCGGCCACGGCATCGACGGCCGTGACGTTGACACGGGGGTTTTTCTCGTAAGGTCGAATGTCGGTGAGCTTGCGAAGTTCAATCTTCATTAATTCTCAGCTCGGGAAGGGGTGTGTTACCAGGAGTGGGGCAAGTGGGGCTTGTGGGGCAGTGATCAACATTCCTCGCGATTCGCAGGGGTACTGCCCCAGTTTTCCGCCCCACTCACCGTGAGATCTTCTGGCGAGTGGGGCACGGAAGTGGGGCAGTAATCGCCGTTTTGACCGGCATTTTGCATGCCGTGCCCCACTTGCCCCAGTTGCCCCACTGCTGGCGCTAGATAGGCGGTTGCCAGTGAAAGAACTCTACGCCGGATGCCGTCGATGGTGCGCTTGGTCGTGAGGTGCGGCGGTTCGGTGTGCCTAAGCAGCCCGCGCTCGGCCATCCGTTTCCACAGGGTTCGTGGCTGGACGGGCATGCCCTCGGCGGGCGCCATCAGCTGGGCCGCTCGATAGGCCGCGTCAGGATCAAGCAGTAGCTCATCGCCGTCGACCCAGCCGATTCGATCACCCTGAGGTTGCCATTCAACTTGCTCGAAACGATCGGTCGAAACAGTTCTCTCGCGCCATCCCCACGCGCCTGCGTTCTCCGGGACCCCTCCCTCGGTGGTCGCAACGTGCGCCCGACCCGACGCAACGGCGCTCGACAACAATTCCTGGAACCGACGGACGGGATCGGCGGCAGCCTGATGTTCGGCCTGCGACTCGGCCGCTTCGACTAACGCAGCCCAACAACGCTCGCCGAATCCCGCAGCGTCATCGCCTTGGTGTGAAAGAGCGTCGATGGAAAGCGCGAATTGAGTAAACAATTCAGCGGCCCAAGCGAGCTCAGCCACAATGCCCGGCGTGCGCTTATGGCTCGTGCGCTCCAGCGCTCGATTCCTAAGCTCGGCGATGCGATGACGGTGATCACTGACGATCTTCTCGCGATCGGTGGCAACCCAACGGATAAAGCCGGCCATGGCCGCGGCATAGATGCCACTAGCGCCGGCTCGCTGAAAGTCTCCGAGCCGAGTCCACTTCATCCCCTCAGGCGGCAGTTCGACGATCAGCGTCCTGGCCCGGACCGAGTGACCGCGAGGGACATCCTCGCCGGTCGAAAGAATTAACCCACGAGGCGGTCTACCGGGTCGCAATCGAGCGTCCGACGTCAGGCGGCAGCGCCCTGCCTGGTTGCCCTGCGCTCGTAATAGGCGATCGGCATCACGATGGAATCGGGCGACGTCGGCGGCCGTCCCGCCGGGGGCGAAGTCATCCACGACAAGCAGCGCGTCTTTCGCCGCAAACGCCAGCGCCTCCAGAGAATTGCTTGTCGATGACCAGTTTGCCGGCAGGTGTCGGGCGTCGAGCCCAGCTCCAAAATGTTGCTGCGCAAGGGCCGCCAATTCAGTCTTGCCCCCACCCGTTTGGCCGCAGAGCAAGATCGAGAAATCCGCCGTGATCAGTGCAGCGCGCCAGGCCGCCAGCCAGACCGGGACCGTGACTACATCGGTCGCGAGATCGAGAATTGCCATACTGGCCTGAACCGCGTTGCGTAGCTCGGCGCCCGTTGGCGGCTCTGGCAACACGTAGTGCTGTAACGTTCCAGGCAGATCGACGGTCGCAATGACGGGGTCTATTGAGGCAATGGCCCCGCCGCCATGCAAATATACCCATTGGTCGGCGACCTTCCGCCAGCCTAGGTGGGCGTAGACAGTCCGACGAGGTATCTCACCCGACAACATCTGCACCGCGCAGCGAGCGTGATCCTTGATTCCTTGGCCCGGGTAAAGAATTGCGCTGGCCCCCAGGTATTCGGTGGGCCAATTCATGGGCGTGAACCGGCCCGCTGTCTCGGTGAACACGTGGGAACGACCCTTATGTCGGGCCTCGATCTCAAACTCGAGTCGTGCTTCGGCGCCATCATCGTGTAAGACTTCGCCAATAATCCTGGCCGAGAAGTTCATGAGCGGCACCGCAACAGCACCGTCCCTGGTTTCCTTCATCCAAACGGTGCCGTACTCGGTGGCTCGATAGGGTAATTCGTGGCTCGGTCGCGGTTCGTGGCCATTCGACGGGGCGCAAGTGCCCCTGTTCACGAACTTGCCGCGCTCAGCATGCTTCTCGGCATCGCGGAGACGGGCGAGGATATCCTCGTCGGACCATGCCTTTGGAAACGGACGCGCCGCCTGGTACGCCCGAATGCAGGCAATGGCGTGGGGATCGAGAAGATCAAACTCGACGCAGCAGCATGC